>NZ_JBSFZS010000010.1:0-104962 GCF_053600395.1 Streptomyces sp. NPDC005070
CCGGTGGGATGTTCGATACGCAGCCGGTCGCCCCGGTCGGGCAGGCGCGCTACGGAGTGTCCGACGCCGCCCTCCACGCGCAGCCCGGCGGCGACGCTCGCCGCGCCGAGGACGCCGATGGAGGTGTGGCAGCGCACCGGAATGAAGGTGCGGGTCGTGACGGCTCCGCCCGCGCGCGGCGGGGCGAGCAGGGTCAGCTTGGGCACGGTGGCGCTCTCGACGTCACCGAGCCCCATCAGCCTGCCCGCCTCCAGCCGGATCCCGCGGAGCCGGCCGGCCAGGGCCCGGTCCCCCTCCAGGTCCTCCGGGGTCTCGTACCCGGTGACGCCCAGCGAGGACGCGGCGATCAGGACGGTCGGCATGCCGTTGTCGACGCACGTCACGGGGATGTCCGCGACGAGGTCCCGGGCGTGGCCGGTGGGCAGCAACGGGGCGCTCCCCCGCGGGAATTCGATCACCACGGGCGCCGCGGTCCCGGGCACTCCGGAGATCTGGGCGTCGCCCTCGTAGACCACGCGTCCGTCCTCGGTGGGGAAGGTCGCGAGCGCGAGGTCCCCGGAGTTGACCATGCGGATGCGGACCGACGTACGGCCCTCCCCCGGCTCGACCAGTCCGCGTTCGACGGCGAACGGGCCGATCCCGGCGAGGATGTTGCCGCAGTTCTGACGGTCCGACACCTCCACCCCGTCCACGGCGACTTGGAGGAAGAGATAGTCGACGTCCGCGGCCGGGTCGGCGGAGACCGAGACCACGGCCACCTTGCTGGTCAGCGGGTGGGCGCCGCCCAGACCGTCGATCTGGCGCGGGTCGGGGCTGCCCATCACGCGCAGCAGCAGGCCGTCGCGTGCGGCGGGGGTCGCGGGCAGGTCCGCGGCGAGGAAGTAGGCACCCTTGGACGTGCCGCCGCGCAGCAGCATGCAGCGCACCTCCTCGGGGCCGCTCACGGCACGTCTCCGGTGCGGAAGCCGGTCCCGCCCATGGCGCTGCTCCCGGCTCCGCGCCGGAGGCGGGGCCCGTTCATGGCGCGGCTCCGTCCCGCAGGTAGTCGTCCCAGGAGGTGTAGGTCACGCCCAGGCGCTCCAGGGTCTCGCGCAACCCGTAGCGGTCCAGGCCGAGTTCGCCGTCGAGGAAGGCGGCGCGGGCCAGCGCCTCCTTGCGCTCGCGGGCCGCGGAGGCCTCGGCGACCTCGCGGGCGTCCTCGCGTGGCACGCACACCACGCCGTCGTCGTCGGCGAGGATCACGTCGCCGGGCCGGACGATCTGGCCGCCGATGGCCACGGGTACGTTCACGGAGCCACCGGTCGCCTTCACGGTGCCCTGCGGGCTGACGGCGGCGGACCAGGCGGCGAAGCCCATCTCGCGCAGTTCGGCGGTGTCCCGGATGCCGGCGTTGATGACCAGACCGCGCACGCCGCGCCGGTGGAGGGCCGTGGCGAACAGTTCGCCGAACATGCCGTCGGTGGAGGGGGAGGTGGTGGTGACGACCAGGATGTCGCCCTCGCCGCACTGCTCCACGGCGGCGTGGATCATGAGGTTGTCGCCGGGCCACGACAGCACGGTGACCGCGGTGCCCGCGGCGCGGACGCCCTGCTGGACGGGGCGCAGCCCGGTGCCGAGGAGTCCGGTGCGGCCCATCGCCTCGTGCACGGTGGCGGTGCCGTATCCCGCGATCGCCTCGACGTCCTTCGCGTCCGCCTTGGGCGGGCCGGTGACGATCACGCCGCTCATGCCAGCTCCTTCGCGATCTGCGGGTAGGGACGCATGAACGCCTCGGCCAGGGTCTTGTGGGCCAGGCCCAGGTTGGGGCCGGCGTTGCGCTTGAGCTGGACGCCGCGGCGTACGGCGAGGTCGGTGTAGTAGTCCCACAGGTGCTGCTGGGCGCCGAGGCATTCCATCGCCTTGCGCTTGGTCTCCCACACCTCGGTGATGTCGAGGAGGACTTCGGGCCGGAAGCCGCTCATCTCGGGCTGGTGGGGCTCGAAGTAGAAGACGGGCGGGGCGCCGATGATCTCCCCCTCGCCGGGGTAGCCGATGGCCTGGGCGAGGACCCGGGCCTCCAGCGCCATGCGGTGGGCGGCGGGGTGGTCGCCGTTGTACGGGTCCTCGGCCGGGTGGGTGAGCACGACGTCGGGCTGGGTCTCGCGGTAGACCGTCACCAACCGGTCGGTGAGTTCGGCCGTGACGGTCAGCGGGTAGTCGCCGGCGTCGAAGAAGCGGACCGCGGCGCCGAGCGTGGCGGCGGCCTTCTCCGCCTCCTCACGGCGTATCGCCTTGATCTCGTCGAGCTTCTTGCCCTCGCGCCAGGCCTTGGCGGACTCACCGCGCTCGCCGAAGGTCAGGCACGCGATGGTGACCTTCTCCCCCCGGGACGCGGCGAGGGCGATGGCGCCCCCCGCCCGCCACACGAAGTCCCCGGCGTGCGCGGTGACGACCAGCGTCGATCGTGATGGGCGCCCCCCGGGCTCGGGCGGGGCCGAGGGGCCGGGGGCGGCGGGCGCGTAGCCGTGCGTCATTGCAGCAATCTCCTTGGTGGACAGGTGGGCGCCCGCCTCGGCTGTCCGTCGCACCGCGCGTCGCCGCGCGGTGCGTCAGTGGCGCAGCGCTTGGATCACACTGCCGAGGTGAGCGCGGACGGCCGCTTCGGCCGCCTGCGGGTCCCGGGCCGCGATCGCCTCGATCATGGCCAGGTGTTCACTCAGGGACTGCTGGGACCGGCCCGGGCGCAGCGCCAACTGGAAGCGGTGACGCACCAGTTGGGCGTTGAGCCGTTCCAGGAGTTCGACGGCCGTCCGCTGGCCGGAGAACTCCCTGATCCGGGCGTGCACTTCGTGGTTGAGCTCGGAATAGGTGACCGGTTCGCCGTCGCCGACCGCCTTGACCATCGCGGCGCCCAGATCGGCCAGCTCGGCGAGCTGGTCGTCGGTCGCCAGGACGGCCGCCTTGGCGGCGCAGAGCCCTTCGAGAGCCATACGGCACTCGGTGATGGCGACCGCTTCCTCCACGGTCACCACCCGGACGCGCGATCCGCGGTTGCGGATCCGTTCGACCAGTCCCTCCGATTCCAGCTCGATCAGCGCCGCCCGTGCGCTGGCCCGGGTGACACCGAACTGCTCGGCGAGTTCGTTCTCCACCAGCCGCTGGGCCGGTGCCATCTCTCCGCGCAGAATCGCCTGCCGCAGCTGCACCAAAGCGTGCTGCTTGGCCTGCTCGCCGGTGCCTGGACGGGCTTCCTTCTGCATTGCGCCCTCCCTGAGTGAGTGCCTGTCGAACGTAAATCTAGACCAACAAGATTGTCAACAATTTTGTTCGGCATGTTGCCGACCGTGGCGCGGCGGAACCCACGGGTCCGAGGTCGGTCGTGAACGGCGGAACCGGAGGTCGGTCCCTCCGCCACCCCTTGGGGAGGACGCCCCGAACCCCGGCTGCCCCTTCGCGTGGACCCGGTTCGTTCGCGTCCCGCGCCGGGGCAGCCGCCGACACCAGGGCGGCCCGGTGCGGCGGCAGACTGTCCGTCTGCCGCCGCACCGGGCCGCTCGGGGGTACCGGCGTCGGGGAGCTACCCCCGGACCTCGGGCACGGTGATGCCGAACGCGGCCGCGCTCTCGGTCAGTTCGCGCCACACCTTGGCCGCCACCGGCACCCCCTCCCCCGCGCGCACCGCCGCGACCGAGGCGCTGCGCTCCCCCGGGTAGAACACGTCCTGCGCTCCGTCCGCCGGGGTGAGTGCCTTGAGCGTGGCGAGCGTGGCGTCGACGGCGTCGGTGAAGGCGCCGGCGTCGCCGAAGGCCGCCGGGTCGATCGCGACGATCAGGGCGTTCTGGCGGTGCTTGCGGCCCGCGGGATCGTCGGAATGGAAGGCGGCGAAGATGGGCGCGCCGACGAGCACGCTGGTCAGCAACTCGAAGGCGAGCGACATTCCGGACCCCTTGGCGCCGCCCAGCGGCAGCGGCATGACCGCCTTCTCCGGATCGGTGGTGGGGGTGCCGTCCGCGGTGGCGGCGGCGCCCTCGGGCAGCGCGGTCCCGTTCGCCCTGGCCTGCCTGATCCGGCCCAGGGCGATGGTGGCGGTGGCCATGTCCAGGAGCAGCGGGGCATGGCTGTTCGCCGGTACGGCGACGGCGAGCGGGCTGGTCGCGACGGCCGCTCCCTTGACCCCGGTGTAGCCCATGTTGGGCATGCCGGCGACGAACGCGATGCCGATCAGGCCCTGTTCGGCGATCTTCGAGACGTAGTAGCCGATGGCCCCCGTGTGCACGGTGCGTCGTACGCCGACGGCCGCCACTCCGCTCGCCCTGGCCCGGGTGACGGCCTCCTCGGCCGCAGCGGTGAGGGCCACCGGGCCGGGCGCGCGGTCCGCGTCGAGGACGGCGACGGCCGTGCCGCCCGACTCGACGGTGATCTCGGGACGGGCGTTGGCCACGCCCTTGGCGAGCAGTTCCAGATAGGCGGGGACGCGCGCGGTGCCGTGGGAGTCGATGCCCCGGAGCGCGGCCCAGACGAACACGTCGGCGGTGGTGCGGGCGTGTTCGGGGCTGAGGCCGCCCTTCTCCAGGAGCGCGGCGGCGAGGCCGCGGAGCTCCTCGGCAGGGACGAGTACCTTGCCCGGCCGGGGTGTCGGTGTGTCGGTCATGGTGGCGGGTGCCTCCTGGATCAGCGGGTGACGAGGACGTCGACGACGGCGGTGGTGCCCTCCGCGACCGCCTTGAGCGCGCGCTCCAGGGCGGGGGCGAGCGCGTCCGGCGCGTCTACGGTCTCGGTGTGCATGCCGAACGGTTCGGCGAACCGCGCGAGCCGGGGCAGCCGGCGCAGATCGGTGCCGAGCCACTCGCCGGTCTCGGCCGCCGCTCCCTCGGGGTAGAACCTGCGGTGGTTGAGGTTCATCGACTTGTAGACACGGTTGTTGAAGACCACGATCAGCAGCGGCAGTCCGTACGCGTTCGAGGCGTCGTACGACGGGATGACCGGGTTGTACGTGAAGGCGCCGTCGCCGATCGTCAGCACCACCGGCCGCTCGCGGGCGGCGAGTTTGACGCCGAGCGCGACCGCCATGCCCTGGCCGAGTCCGCCCTGGACGTAGAAGTACGAGTCGGGGGCGGCCGTCTGCACATGGCGTCTGACGACGCGGCTGTGCGTGATCGTCTCGTCGACGACGATCGCGTCCCGGCCCTCCAGGAGCCCGCGCAGGGTGGCGGCGACGTGGACGGGGTCGACGCCCTCGGACCGGGCCGCCTTCGCCTCGGCGGCGGCGATGGCGGCCTGTTCGTCCGCGTGCCGCTCCTCGTGCTCCGCCCGGCGCGCGGTGACGGCGGCCGTCGCCTCCGGGTCGAGGGGGCGTGCGTGCGCCCGCTTGGCGAGCTGGCGCAGGGTGTTGGCGACGTTTCCTTCCAGATAGCGGTCGGCGAAGAGGACTTGGTAGGCGACGTGGGGACGTTGCGGGACCTCGTCGACGACCACGATCCGCGCCTTGGACGGACGGCGTGAGGGTGGGTAGAAGGGGGCACGGCAGTTGACGAGGAGGATGAGGTCGGCCTCGTCCATCCAGGGGCCGATGTCCGGGCCCGCGTGGAGCGGGTGCGTGCGCGGGAAGTTGCCGCACACGGCCGAGTCGGGTTCGACGACCGGGATGTTCCAGGCCTCGGCGAAGGCGAGCAGTGCCTCGAAGCCGCCCGCCTCGCGGCCGGCCGTCTCGGTGACGATCACCGGGACGGCCGCGTCGCGGATCAACTCGGCGACGAGGTCCACCTCTTCGGGGGAACTGTGGGTCGAGCCCGGTGGGACGACCGGCTTGGCCTCGCGGCCGTCCCACTCCTCCAGCAGGATCTCCAGCGGGATGTTGAGGTAGGCCGGTCCGGCCGGTGCCCGCCAGGCCAGCTCGGCCGCCCGCGTGACCATGGCGGGCAGCGTGTGCACCCCCGCGGCCTCGTTGGACCACTTGGTGAACGGCTGCGCGATGCCGTGCGGTCCGCCGACGACGGACAGGTTGCGGTACCACTGACCCCCGGGGTCCTGTCCGGGTCCGTCGCCGTAGGTCGTCGACTCCGAGGAGGCGACCACCATGGGGACGCCGGCCAGCAGCGCGCCGTGGACCGCCATGGAGCCCTGCAGCAGACCGGGCGCCGCGTGCAGGAGCACGGCCTGCGGGCGGCGGGCGAGGAGGCCGTAGCCGGTGGCCATGCCGACCGCGACCGTCTCGTGGGTGAGGTCCAGATACCGCGGGGCGGGCTCGCCGTCGCGGTGGCGCCGGGCCAGGGACTCCCAGACCGGGGCCCATTCCGACCCCGACGAGCAGAAGACGTAGTCGGCGCCGACGGCGTTGAAAGCCGATACGAGCGCTTCACCGCCGTCCCCGCCGCCGGCACCCGGTGTGTTCTCGGTGTCCGTCATCTCCGGTGCGCCCCTCAGCCTTCGATCGGCCAGTCGAGGACCTCGGAGATGCCGCGGCCCAGGATCCACTCCAGCTCCTCGGGCGTGAACTCCCAGTGCTGGGTGAACTGTTCGAGGGTGTCGGTGTAGGTGATGCCGTGACCGAGCAGCCGGGTGATGTCGGTGCCGTAGAAGCACCGCTGGGGGCCGAGCTTGTCGACCATCTCGCGCACGTACTTCTCGATGTTCTTGTTCGGGAAGGGCTGCGTCGAATAGCCGGGGAGCGCCGAGACCTTGACGTAGATGTTCGGGTGGACGGCCAGGTCGGCGGTCTCCTGGACCCAGTAGCCGATCGCGTCGTCCACACAGCGGGCCATGATGCCCATGTGGTCGATGATGATCTTCAGTCCGGGGTGCTTGGCGGCGATCTCGCCGAGCTCGCGCTTCCAGATCGGGGCGTGGACCATGGTGGGGATGCCGAGTTCCTCGGCGATCGGCCAGTACCAGTCGTTGGTTCCGTCGATCATCCAGTTGCGGTCCTGCGGGCGGTGGAAGGTGAGCCGGGTCCCCTTGATGTGCGGGTTCCGGGCGAAGTCCTTCAGCATCGCGGTGCCCTCGACGGCGTCGTCCTGGGGGACGCGGGCCATGATGCCGAAGCGGTCCGGGTGGGCCTCGCAAGCCTCGAGGGCGTAGTCGATGCGGTTGCCCTCCCAGGACGGGGGCAGGATCAGCGCCCGGTTGACGCCCGCCTCGTCCATCAGCTCGAGGGCCTCCTCGTACGAGAACGGGTCCTCGCGGTGTCCGTTGAGGCGGATGCGCTCCCGTGCGCCCGGGACCCAGGGGCGGTCCGGGGTCTCTTCCTTCCAGATGTGGATCTGGGTGTCGACAACGAACATGTCATCTGCCGTTTCTCTGCGGAGGGGTGCCGGGGTGGTGCGGAGGGAACGCTAGGTCGGCGGGAGGTCTTTGCCGAGCGCTGGGAGCGCAAGCAGTTCTTGCGCGGAAGTGCCCTGCGCACGGGGCATGTTCAGGTTGCGCGGGCATCGCCGAGGACGGTGTCGGCGATGTGTTCCGCGATCGCCATCGAGGAGGTCGCGGCGGGCGAGGGCGCGTTGCGTACGGCGGTGACGCCACCGGTCCGGTGGATGACGAAGTCGTCCACCAGCGAGCCGTCCCTGCCGAGCGCCTGGGCGCGTACGCCGGCCCCGCCGCGCACCACGTCGGTGGCGTGGATGGCGGGGACGTACGCCCTGGCGGCCTTCATGTAGGCCTCCACCGACAGCGAGCCGCGTATCTCCTTGACGCCGGTGCGCCAGTGTTCCCTGGCCAGGCGCCACATGCCGGGGAAGCGGGCGATGCGGGCGAGTTCGCGGACGTCGATGTCGGAACGGCGGTAGCCCTCGCGGGCCAGGGCGAGGACGGCGTTGGGGCCGACCTCGACCTCGCCGTTCACCCGGCGGGTGAAGTGCACGCCGAGGAAGGGGTAACGCGGGTCGGGCACGGGGTAGATGAGGCCGCGGACCATGTGCGCCCGGCTCGGTGTGACGGTCATGTACTCGCCGCGGAAGGGGACGATGCGCGGCTCGTCACCGTCGTCGGCGAGCCGGGCGACGATGTCGCTCTGGAGTCCCGCGCAGAGCACCAGGCGGTCGGCCCGCAGGGTTTCGTCGCCGGAGGCGACCTCGATGCCGCCGCCGGTGAGGCGGGTGACGCGGGTGACCGGGAAGCCGAGCCGCACCTCGCCGCCGGAGTCCACGACGTCACGGGCGAACGACCGGGCGATCGCGGTGTAGTCGGTGATGGCGGTGCGCGGGGAGTGCAGGGCCGCCCGGCCCACGGCGTACGGCTCGATCTCGTGGATCTCGCCGGCCCCGACGCGGCGCAGGCCCGGCACCCCGTTCTCCAGGGACGTGGCGTACAGGGCCTCCAGACGCGGCACCTCGTCGTCCGTGACGGCGACGACGAGCTTGCCGCACTCGTCGTAGGGCAGGTCCCGGTCCCGGCAGTACGCCCGGATCATCTCCATGCCCCTGGTGCACAGACGGGCCTTCAGAGTGCCGGGCCTGTAGTAGATACCGGCGTGCACCACGCCCGAGTTGTGGCCGGTCTGATGGACGGCGACCTCGTGCTCCTTGTCCAGGACCACGACACGCGTACCGGGCCGGCGCAGCGCGATCTCTCGGGCCGTGGCAAGACCCACGATTCCGGCGCCGACGACGGCGATCGTCTCGTCAGCCATCCGCTCCCCTCCTCTCGTCGCCCACGGCCCCGTCAGACACCGAAGTGGAGGGCGACGGTCTTGACCCGGGTGTAGAAACGCAGCCCGTCCTCGCCCTGCTCCTTGAACGGCGAGCCGGAGTCGCGGAAGCCCCCGAACGGGTGGTGGACGTCCCAGCCGGAGGTGGTGGTGTTCACCGCTATCTGGCCGCACTCCACCTCGTCCGCGAACCGGTGGGCGGCGCCCAGGTCCCGGGTGAACACGGCGGCGGCGAGGCCGAAGACCGAGTCGTTGACCGCCTCGACCGCCTCGTCGAAGGAGTCCACCGCGCGCAGCGCGACGACCGGGCCGAACACCTCATCGCGCCAGATGTCGGACTCCGGGGCCACGTCGCCGAGCACGGTCGGGTTGACGTAGCAGCCGTGGCCGAGCGCCTCGTCCGTGGGCCGGTCCCCGCCCGCGAGGACCGTGGCGCCCTGCTTGACGGCGCGTTCGATGTCGGCGAGGACGCCGTCCCGCTGCTTCGCGCCGACCAGCGGACCCATCGTGGTGTCGGCGGCGAGTCCCGGTCCGACCCGCAGGGCGGCGGTCTCGGCGAGGAGCAGCGCGGTGAACTCCTCGTACACCGGCCGCTCGACGATCACCCGGCTGGTGGCCGTGCAGCGCTGTCCGGCCTGCGCGAAGCCGGCTGCGGCCACGGCCCTGGCGGCGGCGCCCAGATCGGCGTCGGCGAGGACCACGGTGGCGTTCTTGCCGCCGAGTTCGCCCTGGAAGCGGACGTTCGTGCGGGCGAGGGCGGCCCGCAGTCCCTCGCCGACCTCGTTGCTGCCGGTGAAGGTGACGGCGGTGAGGCGCGGGTCGCCGAGCAGCGCGTCGGAGATCTCCGCGCCGCGTCCGGTGACCACGCCCAGGACACCGGCGGGCAGACCCGCGTCGTGCAGGGCGCGGGCCAGGTGCAGGGCGGCCTGCGGGGTGTCGGTGGCCGGCTTGAGGATCGCCGCGTCGCCCGCCGCGAGGCAGGGGGCGAGCTTGCGGGCCGGGGTGATCAGCGGGTCGTTCCAGGGGGTGATCGCGAGGACGACACCGATGGGCTCGCGCTGGTGGTGGGTACGGGTGTCGGGGCGTACGTCGTGCACGAGCGTCCCGTAGCCCTGGCGGGCGATGCCCGCGTAGTAGTCAAGGAAGTCGGCGGCCTTGAGGGTCTCGCCGGTCGCCTCGGCGCGGGTCTTGCCCATCTCGGTGCTCAGATCCTCGGCGATCCGGGCGACGCGCTCGCGCAGCAGCCGGGCCGCCTCGGTCATGATGCGGGCGCGTTCGAAGGGGCTGGTGCGCTTCCAGACCGCGAAGCCCTGTTCGGCGTGGTCGTAGGCTTCGGTGACGTCGGCGGCGCTCAGCGCGGGAACGCGGGCCACCGGGGCGCGCAGATCGGCGGGGTCGTGGACGTCGATCCACGCGCCGGTCGCCACCCACTCCCCGCCGATGAGGGTTTCCAGGGTTCGCATCAAGATCACTTCTCTCGTCCGCCGCGGTGCGGGGCCGCGGTCAACCGGATGGGACGGCCCTGGGGGCCGCACCGACAACACACGAGCGGGGGCGGGGTCGGCCAGTCCCGCGGCGGCACACATTGCTTGCGCGCCGCACGGGTCGCTCATCAGGGGATTCGTGCTGGAATCGGCGGACCCGACAGCCCGCCCCTCCGGAGGAAACACATGGCTTTCGCCGTCGTCGCCCACTACCGCTGCGCGCCGGCCGCCGCGGACACGGTGCGCGCCGCGCTGCTGAGGATGCGCGAACTGACCCCCACGGAACCGGCGAACCTCGCCTACGAGGTGCACGCCGAGGTGGACCGGCCGGGCTCGTTCGTGCTCTACGAGCGGTACACGGACCGCGCGGGCTTCGACGCGCACCGGACGACGGACCACTTCACGGAGTTCGTCGTGGGCGTCGTCCTGCCGCTGCTGACGGACCGCACGGTGACGTTCGCCGAGGCGCTCTGAACCGTCGGCCGTGGTGTGCGGCCGTCGGCCGGGAGGCCCCCGTGGCTCCCGGCCGGCCCGGCCGCGGGCTCAGAACTCGTTGCCCCAGCAGTACCGGGCGAGTGTCTCCACCCGGACCAGTTTGCGGCGCTGGTCCTCGGCGCCGAGGAGCGGTCGCGTCGCGACGTCGGCGAAACCGCGGGACGGCGAGAGGGCCATGTCCTCGATGTCCTTGATCTCGGCGGCGGCGTCGATCCGGGCCAGCACCGTGTCGATCTCCTCCAGTTCGGGGGTGGTCGCGTCCACGACCCCGAGGCACACGTCCCGGTCCTCGGGCAGCGCCCTGAGCAGGTCGAGTTCGGCGGCCGTCCCCCGGTCGTACGGGAGGATCCAGCGGTCGGCGGGGACCTCGCCGTACAGCCGCTCGGCCCGGGCCCTGTCCACCGCGTCCGGTGCCCGCCAGCCGGGGCAGACCCCGATCCGTACGCCCTCGGGACGCTCGTCCAGGTGTGCCGCGAGGGCCTCCACGGCAAGCGCGTCATCGAAGGCCAGCACGCCGGGAGCGGCCGGCTCGGCCGCCAGGTGGCCCAGCAGCAAGGGGTTGTCGAGCTGGATCAGCCGGACGCCGCGGGAGACGAGGCGTTCGATCTCCGCGTGGACGATCTCCGCCAGGGCCTCGCCGAGTTCGCGGGCCGAGGACGGACCGCCGGAGCCCGCGAGGGCGGGGTCGAAGGTGGTGGCGGCGAGGTAGGCCGGGGAGGGCAGGGACACCTTGGGCGCGATCACCGTCAGCTCGGTGAGCCGGGCCGCCCGGTCGGCCGTCAGCGGGCCGTCGGCCTTGGGCAGGGCCTCGGCCACCCAGCGGGCCAGGCCGTCGGGCCCGGTGTCCCCCGTACGGCGGAAGCCGGACACGGCGGCGAGGACGGCACCGCGGAAGTCCTCGTACGGGAAGCCGCCGTCCGTGACGACGGTGGAGCGCACCTTGCGCTGGAGGGCGACCGCCTCCCTGACCGCGTCGTCCAGTGCCGCGGGGTCGTCGCCCGGGTTGGTGAGGCCGGCCGGGCGGACCAGGCTGCCGTGGTGGTCGATGCGGTAGTTGAACGTGTCCGCCATGGCTCAGGCACCCTTCTCGGTGTTCTCGGCGTTCCGTGCCGTCTCGGCGCTGTCGGTGTTCGGCGCCGTCCCCGTGTCCTCGGTCTTCCGGGTCTTCTCGCCGTCGCCGGCCGCCGTGCCCGCGACGCCCCAGGCCGCGAACTCCAGTTCGTAGCCGAGGGATGCGAGGACCTCGTCGGCGACCTGCTGGTCCTCGTCCGCGGTGCCGCCCGCGATGCCGAGTCCACCGATGATCTCGCCGTCCCTCTTGATGGTGACGCTGCCCTCGGTGGCCATGATGGGCAGGGCGGCGCCCGGCAGTTGGGAGAGCTGCGCGAAGAACACCGGCTGGCTCTCCTGCCATTTCTTCAGCATCTTGCCGGGACGCTGCATGACGGCCGCGGTGTACGCCTTCGCGCGGGCGATGTCCGGGGTGAGGGGGCGGGCGCCGTCACAGCGGCGGACGCTGACGACGAAGCCGCCCGCGTCCACCACGGCGACACTCACCGCTTTCCCGAGCGCCTGGGCCCGCTTCAGCGCGGCGGCGACGATCTCCTCGGCGGCGTCGAGGGTGAGGCTGGTCATGCGGCTTCCTTCCGTCCGAGGGTGCGGCGCAGGTGGGCGACGGCCTGGTTGTAGGGGCCCGGCGTCTCCCAGTACATGGAGTGCGGGGCGTCGGGGACGATCTCCAGCCGGGAGGCCGGGAGCAGTTCGTGGGCGCGGGTCACGGTCTTCACGCTGAGCACCGCGTCCTTCTCCCCGAGGAGGAAGGCGATCTCGACGCCCGACTCCTCGATGTCCCGCAGCGAGGGGCCGTCGGTGTCGAGATTGCGCAGGTCGGCCATCCTGGCGACGTTGAAGGTGCCCATCTGCTGGAAGAGGAACGTGCGGTCGGCGTGCTCCCGCTGGAAGCGCCGGGTGAGCAGCCGGTCGACGACGGGGAGCTTGACGGCCTCGGCGCGGTCCGCCGCGGCCAGTTCGCGCAGTTCGGGGTGGCTGATGCCGCCGAGGGAGTGGCCGAGGACGACGGCCCCGACCCGGTCGGGGCGCAGCAGGCCGGCGCGCAGGGCGGCCACCGAGCCGATGGACTGGCCCACCAGCATCACATCGGTGAGGTCCTCGGCCTCCAGGACGGCGAGGACGTCGCCGGGGAAGTCCTGGCCGTCGAATTCCGGCATCGAGGAGTCGGACTTGCCGAAACCGCGCAGGTCCATGGTGACGACGGTGAACTCCTCGCGCAGAGCGGCCACTTGCTGCCACCAGGCGGCGTGGTTGCCGCCGCTGCCGTGCACGAAGAGGATCACCGGACCGCTGCCGTGACGTTCGTAGTAGAGGGAGGTGCCGTCGGAGTCGGCGAAAGGCATGGGAGAGAACTCCTGGAGGTACGGGGGGGAGGGGAATCCTGGCCGCGCGCGCTCAGTTGGGGCGCCTGCCGTGGAAGACCAGCTCGATCATGGTGTGGTCGGGGTCGTGGATGTAGCAGAACTTGGACTGGTTCTCGGGGCGTTCGATCGGACGGGTGTGCCGGATGCCCAGCTCCTTCAGGTGAGCCAGGAACTCGTCCCAGTCCTCGACCTCGACGGCGAAGTGGTAGGGCGCCATGCGCTCCATCTCCTCGACCGGGGTGAAATGGAGGTCGAAGTTGCCGCGGGTCATCAGGACGACCCGGGTGTTGGACCTGGGCATGATGCGCTTCATCCCGAAGACCTTCGTGTACCACTCGGCGGTGCGGTCGGGGTCGGTGGTGGGGAAGTTGACGTGGTGGATGTAGAGGGGGGCCTTGCTCATGCGGGATTCCCTTCTGGATGTACGGGGTTGGAGAGCACGCCGATGCCGCTGATCTCGATGTCGACGGTGTCCCCGGGCTCGATCCGGCAGGTCGACTCGGCGCCCATCCACAGCACGTCGCCGGGGCGCATGGTGATGTGCCGGGTGATCTCGACGATGTAGTCGAAGGGGTCGAAGACCATGTCGCCGGTCGGGAACGCGGCCCGTTCCTCGCCGTTGACCCGGAGCCGGGTCGTCTGCGCGAGCGCGTCGACGTCCGTCTCGATCCAGGGGCCCATCGGCTTGAACGTGTCGCTGTTCTTGCTGCGCCAGAACGTGCGGTCCCGGTGCTGCCAGTCGCGGGCGCTGACGTCGTTGCCGATCGTCCAGCCGAAGACCGAGGCGCGGGCCTCCTCGTAGCTGGCGTGGCGCAGCGTCCGGCCGATGACGGCGACGAGTTCGGGTTCGGCCTCGAACCGGCCGGACACGTCGGCCGGTTTGACGATGGGCGATCCGTGGCCGGTCAGGGCGCTGTTGGCCCGGTAGCCGACTTCGGGGCGTACGGGGACCTCGGCCCCGCAGTGCGCGATGTGGCGTGGGTAGTTCAGGCCGACGGCGTAGAACACGGGCGGGACGACGGCCGGCAGCCAGACGGCCTCGGCCCTGGGCACGGTGCCGATGACGGTAACGCCGGGGTCGTCGGCGTACGTCCGCCGGTCCATGGACTTCAGGGGGGACCCGGACAGCAGCTCGATGTCCTCCTCCCCCACGCGGCCCCACACCGCCCGGCCGCCTGCCGACACGCGGGTGTACCTCATGCTGTTCAGCCCGCCAGGAGGTGGGAGACGCGCTTGGTGATCAGGTAGGCGTCCAGTGCCTCGGGTCCGCCCTCCCTGCCGTAGCCGCTCTCCTTGACACCGCCGGAGGGTGCCTCGCTGACCGAGCCGCCGCAGTGGTTGATCGAGAGGATGCCCGCCTCCAGTTCGCGCACCAGGTGTTCGGCGGTGGCCGCGGACCGGGTGAAGGCGTACGCGGCGAGGCCGTAGGGCAGTTCGTTCGCGGTGCGCAGCGCGTCGTCGAGGTCGCCGAACGCGCTGATGGGCGCGAGCGGCCCGAACGGCTCCTCGCGCAGCAGGTCCGCCTCGGGGGCCACGTCGGTGAGGACGGTCGGCGCGAAGAAGTAGCCGGCTCGGTCCAGGCGTTCGCCGCCGGTGCGGACGGTGGCCCCACGGCGTACGGCGTCGGCGGTCAGGCGTTCCACCGCCCGGAGCCGGCGTTCGTTGGCGAGGGGGCCCATGGTGGTGCCCTCGGCCAGGCCGTCGCCGACGACGACCGCCTCGGCCGCCTTCACGAATTCGGCGGTGAAGTCGTCGACGAGGCTCTCGTGGACGAGGAAGCGGCTCGGCGAGGTGCAGACCTGGCCGGCGTTGGCGAATTTGGCCTGGGCGGCGCGGCGGGCGGCTCGGGCGGGGTCGGCGTCCGCGCACACGATCACCGGGGCGTGGCCGCCCAGTTCCATCAGGGACGGCTTCATGACCTCGCCCGCCGCGGCGGCCAGGAGTTTGCCGACGGGGACCGAGCCGGTGAAGGCGACGAGACGGACGACGGGCGAGGCGATCAGGTGGGCCGACACCTCGGCCGGTTCGCCGAAGACGAGGTTGAGGACGCCGTCCGGCAGTCCGGCGTCCACGAAGCAGCCGACGAGGGCGGCGGCCGTGGCCGGGGTCTCCTCGGAGGCCTTGATGACGATGGAGCAGCCCGCGGCGAGGGCCGAGGAGATCTTGCGCATGGGTCCGCCGGCCGGGAAGTTCCAGGGGACGAACGCGGCGACGGGGCCGATCGGTTCACGGCGAACGGACAGCAGGGTGCCCGGGGCGGAGGGGATGATGCGGCCGTAGGCGCGGCGGGCGTCGTCGGCGTGCCAGCGCAGGGTGTCGGCGACGCGGCGGGCCTCTCCGGTGGCCTCGGCGAGGGGCTTGCCCTGTTCGAGGGTCATGATCCGGCCGACCTCGGCGGCCCGCTCGGTGAGCAGGTCGGCGGCGGTGTGCAGGATCGCGGTGCGCCGGGCGACGGGGGTGTCGCGCCAGGTCCTGAATCCCCGTGCGGCGGCGTCGAGTGCGCGGTCGAGGTCGGCGGTGGTGGCGAGGGGGACCTCTCCGATCACCTCTTCGGTGGCCGGGTTGACGATCGGGGCGGTGCGTCCGGTGCCGCCCGGGCACCATTGCCCCGCTATGTGCAGGCGGACGGCGGGATAGCCGTGGTCGGTGGTCATGGGTGGGAGCCCTCTCAGGCCGGCGGACGAGACGGTGGGAGCCCGCGGCGCGGAGGCCGGGGGGTGGGGCGGGAGGCTGGGCGCCGGTCAGGAGGCGGAGGCGTCCTGCTGGTCGCGGTTGGCGCGCAGGGCCCAGATGTGGTGGGGCGGGGTGGTGGCGTGGACGCGGGTCTCGTACGAGTCGTCGACCCGGTCCATGTCGGCGGCGTACTCGACGCGTCCGCCGCAGGGCGCGTGCACGAAGCGGAAGACGTTGGAGCCGACCGTGTGGCGGCCGAGTCTGCGGGCCTCGCGCCAGCCCCGGTCGATCATGTGGTTGCCGCCCTCGACGACGTCGTCGAAGCCGGGGACCTCGTAGGCGATGTGGTTGACGCCCGCTTTGTCGGGGCGGTGGCAGAGCAGCATGGTGTGCTGGTCGTCGTCGCCCGGCGCCTTCATGAAGACGCCCATGGGTTCGACGACGTCGGTCGGCCGGAAGCCGAGGCGGTCGACGTAGAAGGCGACAGCCTCCTCGCGGCCCTCCTTGGGGATGTTGAGCGCCACATGGCACATGCGCAGCGGGTGGACGCGGGTGATCGGTTCCAGCGCGGTGTTCCAGCGGGTGACGCTGCCCAGCGCGTTGGCGGGCCGGGGGGTGACGTCGGCGGGCCGGGGCCGGGCGAGGGTCAGAGCGGCCCCGAAGCCCGTCTCGTCCACGGTGTGGAACACCCTGGCGGCGTCCTGCCGGACCGGGCGGTCGCGGCCGGCCGCGGCGACCAGGCGCTCCAGCTCCTGGGGGGTGTCGACGCCCCAGACCACTTCCCGCAGGGTGGGTCCGTCCTCCACCGGGGGCGGTAGCAGGGTGCCCGGTGCGGTGTCGAGGTGGAGGGTCTGGCCGGTGCGGGTCTCGAACACGGCGTGCTCGTCGGTCCGTTCCAGCGGGAAGAGCCCGAAGTCGTCGAAGAACCGGACGCATTCGCCGAGGTCGTCGATGCCGTAGGTGACCGATTCGATTCTCTGGATTCCCATGGGTTCCTCGTTTCGCGGGTCGCCTGGTGAGCGTAGGTTTCGGGCTCCGGCGGCTCAACGGTCCGGGCTCGACGGAATGCGCAATCGTTTCTTGCGGCCGGGGAATTGCCGTGCGGACAGGTCTGTCCGGACAGCTCCGCGCAGGCGGGTTCCTAGGAACGGATCGCCGGAATGGGATTCTGGGAGAACCACGCGGTGAGGAAATCCAGGAATACGCTGACCTTGCGCGGAGTGCCCTGCCCGGGGCCGTAGATCGCGTACAAGGGGCGGTCGGGGACCGCGAGTTCGGGCAGCAGGACCTGGAGGGCGCCCGAGATGAGATCGTCGTACGCCGGACGCTGGGGCAGCAGGGCGATCCCGCGCCCGTGCACAGCGGCCTTCTGCAGGGCGATGTAGGAGTTCGACGAGAAGGCGACGTTGCGGATCTTGTGCAGGGTGGAGGCGTGGCCGTGGCCGATGCGCCACACCGGGTCGTTGACGTGCACGAGGCACTCGTGGGCGGCGATCTCGTTCGGCTCGGTGAGCGGTCCGCCGCGTTCGAGGTACTTCTCGGAGGCGCACAGGACGAACGGCAGTGAGGCGATCTTCTTGAGACGGACGCTGGAGTCCCTGAGATCCCGGGTGTGGAAGGCCACGTCGAATCCGCTGTCGAGGAAGTCGTAGGTCCGGTCGGACATGCCTCCCAGTTCGAAGCGGACCTGGATCTTCGGGTGGGAGGCGGAGAACGCCGCTATCGCGTCACCGAGATCCAGACTCCCGATCCATTTGGGGCAGATGATGCTGAGCGTGCCCTCGGCGCGGTCGTGGAGCTGGGCTATCCCTGCGTCCTCTGCCTCGATCTCCTCCAGGATGCGTGCGGCGAAGTCGGCGTAACGCTGACCGGGTTCGGTGAGGCTGACGGAACGGGCCGTGCGGTTGACCAGTCTGACGCCCACCTGCCGTTCCAGTTCGGCGACATGGCGTGAGACCAGGGAGCCGGAGGAGCCCAGCTTCTTGGCGGCGCCGTTGAAGCTGCCGACCTGTGCGACGGTGACGAAGCTGTGCATGAGGAGCAAGCGGTCCATGTTTCCTCCGGAGGCCCACGACTGCCAGGGGTGGGCCCCGGCGGCGGTGCCGGTGTTCGGGTGTGCGGGCGGTACGTCCTTCCCCGGAGGGGCAGGTCTCACTGCGGTGCGGGCCTGTGCCGCGCCGGTCCGGAATGCCCCTGCGGGCGGCTCCGCGAGGACATTCCGGGGACGACGGGACGGGCGGCTCGGGACGCACTGAGGAAGGCGCCGCTCACCGGGCGGGCGCTACGTGGTGGGGCAGTACTGCGGGGCCTTGGTCAGGTTGTCCTTGGTGACCAAGAGAAGAGGAATGTTGGCAATCTTGTCAACCTTTTCTTTGCCCAGCAGACCGATGGCGCTCTTCACCGCCGTCTGGCCGATGACCATGGCCGAGTTGGCCACGGTGGCGGAGAACCGGCCGTCCTTCACCGCGGCCAGCCCCTCGTCGGTGCCGTTGACGGTCACGATCTTGACGTCCTTCGCGCCGGCGGCGTCGAACGCCTTGCGGACGGCGAAGCCCATCTCCTCGTTGGCGACGAAGGCGTAGTCCAGGTCCGGGTGCGCCTGGATCATGTTCTCGGCGACCTCCTGGGCCTTGACCGGGTTGAACATGCCGGGCTGGTTCGCGACGACTTTCGCGGTGGCGGGCAGTTCGTTGGTGAACCCGCCCACGAGCAGGTCGGAGGCGGCACCGGGTGCGCCGGCGACCACACCGACCTTCACGTTCTTCCCGTCGGCGTCCTTGCCGACCCAGTCGGCGTCCAGAGCGCCGACCTTCTGGAGGTCGACGACGGCCGCGCCGAGGATGTCGTTCGCTCCGTTGGGGGCGACCGAGGTCAGGTAGATCGGAATGCCGGAGGCCTTGGCCTTGGCTATGTCGCCGTCGAGCGAGTCGACGTTGACGGTCTGCACGATCAGGGCGTCGACATCGCGGGAGATCATGTCCTCGATGTTGGACAGTTCGGTCCCGGCGTTCTGGTGGGAATTGGCCGTGTAGACCTTGGCCCCTTCCGACTTCGCCGTCTGCTCGACGGCCTTCTGCAGACACGTGTGGAACGCGGTGTCGGCACCGTTGACGAATCCGAGGGTGACCGAACCGGAACTCGCCCCGGCCGAACCGGTGTTGTCGTCCTCGGCACAGCCGCTCAGCACCAGGGTGGTACCGGCGGCCGCGGCGATCAGGGCGCGGCGGGAGCGGACGGAAAGTCTCATGGTCGTACGCCTTTCGTGACGGGAAGAGGGCAGGGGGGATCGCCTTCGGAAAGCGGGAGAAGGAAATCGCCTGCGTCATGCGGGAGTTGGTGAGGCGGGCGGGGCGGCGTCAGTTCCGTGCGGAACGGGCCTTGTGGAATTCGTTGGCGACGGCCGCGACGAGCAGGACCCCGCCCACGGAGACCGGCTGGTAGTTGCTGGAGACCTGAAGGAGGTTCAGCGCGTTGGCCACGACGCCGAGGAGCACGACGCCGAGCGCGGTACCGATCACGGTGCCGTGGCCGCCGGCCAGTGAGGTACCGCCGATGACCACCGCGGCCACGGCGGTGAGCTGAAGGGAGAGTCCACCCGTGCCGGGACTGCTGGAGCCGAGCCGGGACAGCAGCATCAGACCGGCCAGACCGGACAGGGCGCCGGTGAGGGCGTACAGCGTGAGCTTGCGCGCGGTGACGTTGATGCCGCTGAGCCTGGCCACGTGCTCGTTGCCGCCGATGGCGTAGGCGTCGCGGCCGAACACGGTGAAACGCATGACCAGGGCCGTCGCGACCAGGACCAGGACGGCGAGGACGAGCAGGTAGGGGATGCCGAGGATCTTGTCGTTGCCCAGCGAGAACATCCGGGTGCCGATGGAGACGCTGACGCTGTCGAGGACGAGCAGTGCGACACCGTCGAGCAGGGTGGCCGTGGCCAGGGTGACGACGAAGGGGGCGACGTTGGTGAACGTCACGACGAGCCCGTTCACCAGGCCGATCACCGTGGCGAGAGCGATCGTGGCGACCACGGTGAAGACGGTGGAATGGCCGTGCGACAGCAACTGCGCGCCGAGCGCGGTCGTGACGGAGACATTGCTGCCCATGGAGAAGTCCATGCCGCCCGCGGTCATGAGCAGCGTCAGGCCGGCGGCGATCACGGCGGTGACGCTCACCTGCCGCAGGATGTTGATCACGTTCGTGTCGGTGGCGAACGCATCGGTCCGCAGCACGGTGGCCACCACCACGACGACCAGGACGGCGGTCAGGCCGGTGTGCGGGGCGCGGCGCAGAGCACCGAGCCGGTTCCCCGGCCGCCTCCGGCCGTGCGGGTCCGCGATCCCCGGGGCATCGGGAAGTGTCTTGACGCTCACTGGGGCTGACCTCCGAGTGCGGTGGCGACGAGTTCGTCGCGGGTGATGGCGGTGATGTCGTGCTCGGCGACCGGGCGGCCCGCGCTGACGACGATCACGCGGTCGGCGAGCCGCATGACCTCCTCGGCGGACGAGGAGGCGAGCAGCACGGCGGCGCCGCGCGAGGCGAGGTCGTCGATCAGGGTGTGGATGTCGGCCATGGCGGCGATGTCCACGCCGTTCGTGGGGTCTTCGAGGAAGCAGGCGACCGGCTCGGTCTGCAGCCACTTGGCGAGCAGCACTTTCTGCTGGTTGCCGCCGGACAGCGCGCTCACGGGCGGGTTGCCGGTGAGCGAGACGACTCCGTAGCTGCGCCGCAACGGCCGCGCGCGACGGGCGAGTTCGCCTCGGCGGTGCAGTCGTCTGCGGGCGAAGCGGTCGCCGGCGAGCATCAGGTTCTCGTCCAGGGACATCCCCGGGACCAGTCCGAGGGCCCGTCGGTCGCCCGTGACGCAGCGCAGTCCGCCGGCGAGCGAGGCCCGCACCCGGCCGAACGGCACCGGGGCGCCGTCGACGAGGAGTTCGCCGGAGTCCGGGCGGCGGCGGCCGGAGAGCAGGTCGAAGAGACGGGACTGCGCGTCGCCGGCCGGTCCGAGGACCGCGACGATCTCGCCCCTGCGCACCTCGACATCGAGGCCCCGGACGGCCCTGCCGTCGCTGAGCGCGCGGACCGCGAGGCCGATCTCGTCCTTGGGGGCGGGGCGTTCGGAGCGCCGCGAGACGACGTCCCGGCCGACCATGGCGCGCACCAGCGTGTCCGGGTCGAGCTCGGCGGCCGGCGCGCTGCGCACCACGGCTCCGTCGCGGAGCACGGTGAGGCGGTCCGCGACGGCCATCACCTCGTCGATGTAGTGCGAGATGTAGACGACGGCGACACCGTCGTCGCGCAGGGCCCGCACCAACTCCCTTATCTGCTGGGCCGCTTCCGCGCTCAGACAGGCGGTCGGCTCGTCGAGGACGAGGATCCGGCCGCCGCGGCGTACCTCGCGGGCCACCTCGACCATGGTCTGCTCGGCGACGCTCAGCGAACCCGCGGTCCGCTCCACGTCGATGTCGATGCCGAGCCCCGAAAGGGCCCGCGCGGCCTCGGACTTGAGCGTCCCCCAGTGCACCGCGCCGCGCTGGGTGGGCAGGTCGCCGAGCATGACGTTCTCCGCGACGCTCAGGCCCATCGCCAGTTCGCGGCGCTGGGGGACCGAGGCGATGCCGAGCCGTCGGGCCCTGCGGACGGTCAGTGCGTGCTGGGTGTGTCCGTCGACCTCGACGGTGCCGGAGTCTGCCTGGTGCACCCCGGAGAGGATCTGCACCAGCGTCGACTTCCCGGCGCCGTTCATGCCCATCAGCGCGTGGACCTCGCCGGGGTACAGGTCGAGGTCGACGTCCGTGAGCGCGGCGGCGCCGCCGAAACTCTTGGTGACACCGCGGACGCGGAGCACGGGTCCGCGGGCGGTCCCGGCGCCGCCGGCCGTCGTCGTCGGGGTCCTTGGGGTCACGGCGGCGCCTCCTTGCGCGTCCCGGTCCGTGAGGGTGGTCACGGCCGCGGTCCCTCGTCGTGGCCGGGACGCCCGTAGCCGCGGATGTCGGGGAACGGGGGCTCGCGGTCGGCCTGGAGGTCCACCTGGAAGGTGTTCAGGCACATCCCGAGCATGGTGAAGTTCCCGAGCGCGCCGATCGTGTCCACCAGGCCCTTGGGGCCGAAGTGGCCGAGCGCCCGGGCGAAGGTCTCGTCGCGGACGAAGTGGTCTTCGAGGACCTCCCGGCAGAACTGGTAGAAGGTCTGGTCGGCCTCGTCGTCGAAGACAGCTTCGCGCTTCTCGGCGACGGCCTTGACGGCGGCCTCGGGGACACCCGCCTCGATCGCCCGGTCCACGTGCGCGTTCCAGGAGTACTGCGCGTCCCAGTTCCGGGCGGCCATCAGCAGGGTGAGTTCGCGCAGGTGCTCGGGCAGACTGCAGTCGAACCGGGCGAAGGCGCCGAGGGATTCGGCGCGCTCGCACATCTCCGGGCTGTGCAGCCAGACCCGGAAGGGACCGCGGACGGCGCCGCGCCGGCCGGCGATGCGGGCGGCCAGTTCCCGCTGGCGCGGTTCCATGTCCTCATCGGTCAGAACGGGGAGCCTCATGTGGCTGCTACCTGCCTTTTCTTTCCGGCGTGTTTCCGGCACGTACGGGGATGCCGTGCGATGCCAGCCGACGGTACAGCCGGGTGCGGGAAGCTCACCCTTCCCGGAATGCAAGGTAAAACTGCACGCCGGACGGCACCCGTTCGCGGGGACGCGCCCTAACGTCGGTCGACGCATCACCGTCGACGGGAGAGGAAATCCGGATGACCACGATCATCGAAGCCGCGTCCGTGCCCCTGCTGGACCGGGGCGGCGCCGTCGTGACGACGCCGCTCATCACCACCCGCTCGGCGGGCGGGGAGAACCGCATCACCAGTGGCATGAGCGTCTACCCGGTCGGCTCCGGAGCGCCTTTGCACTCCCACAACTGCGACGAGCACGTGACGATCCTGGAGGGGGAGGCGGAGGTGGTCGTCGACGGCGAGGTGACGAAGCTGAGGCGGTTCGACACCACGTACGTCCCCTCCCCCGTCCCCCATCTCTTCAGGAACATCGGCGAGGGCCCGCTGCGCATCCTGTGGGTCTACTCCTCGGGCCATGTGACGCGCACCTTCACCGCGACCGGGAAGACGGTCGAACACCTCTCGGACGAGGACCAGATGGGCTGACGCGAGGACGGCCCCGCCCTTCTCGGGGCGGGGCCGTCTTCAAGGGCCGTCCTCAGCGGGCGTCCTCAGGAGCGGGACCGCTCGGGGTCACCGGGCGGGCGCTCCTTGGGCGGGGGCCGGGGCGAGGCCGGCGGGACGCGTGGTGAACACGCCCCGGCCCTGGGTCCGGCTGCGCAACCGGGTCGCGTAGCCGAAGAGTTCGGCCAGCGGCACGGTGGCGGTGATCACCGCCGTGCTCCCGCGGGTGAGCGAGCCCGAGACCCTGCCGCGCCGGGCCGCGAGGTCGCCGAGCACTCCGCCCACGGCTTCCCCGGGCACGGTGACGGTGACCTCGGCCACCGGCTCCAGCAGGACCATCGCACTGGCGCGCAGCGCCTCACGCAGCCCGAACCGGCCGGCCGCGCGGAACGCCATCTCCGAGGAGTCCTTCGCGTGGGTCGCCCCGTCGGTCAGGGTGACCCGCAGTCCGGTCACCGGGTGACCGCCGAGGGGACCCTCGGCGAGCGCGTCCCGGCAGCCCGCCTCCACGGCTCGGACGTACTCCTGCGGCACCCGGCCGCCGACGACCGTCGAGCGGAAGACGAAGCCCGTCACCGTCTCCCCGGCACCGCCGGGGTCCGTCCCCAGCGGCTCCACGTCGAGGACGACATGGGCGAACTGCCCGGCGCCGCCGTCCTGTTTGACATGCCGGTACACCAGACCCGACACCCCGCGGGCCACCGTCTCGCGGTAGGCCACCCTCGGCCGCCCGACGGCGACGTCGAGCCCGTGGGCGCGCCTGATCTTCTCCACCGCCACCTCCAGATGCAGTTCTCCCATGCCCGACAGCACCGTCTGCCCGGTCTCGGGGTCGGTGCGGACGACCAGCGAGGGGTCCTCCTCGGCCAGCCGCGCCAGAGCCGACACCAGCCGGTCGGTCTCGGTGCTCCTGCGTGCCTCGACCGCCACGGACACCACCGGATCGGCAACGACCGGCGGTTCGAGGAGCAGCGGTGCCCCGGGGGCGCACAGGGTCGCCCCGGCCCGGGCGGACTTCGGCCCGATCACGGCGACGATGTCACCGGCCACCGCGCGCTCCAGCTCCGCGTGGCGGTCGGCCCGTACGCGCAGGATGCGGGCGATCCGCTCGGTGCGTCCCGTGCCGGCGTCCAGCACCGTCTGTCCCTTCTCCACCGTGCCCGAGTAGACACGCAGGTACGTCATCCGTCCGGTCGCGGTGGCGTTCACCTTGAACACCAGGCCCGCGAACGGTGCCGCCGGGTCCGCCGCCCGTTCCCGCTCCGCGCCGTCGTGCGTGCCGCGGACGGCGGGCACGTCGAGCGGCGAGGGCAGGTAGGCCACCATGGCGTCCAGCAGCGGTTCGACACCGCGGTTGCGGTAGGCCGAGCCGCACAGCACCACGACGCCCTCACCGCTGTGGGTCAGGTCGCGCAGCGCGGACGACAGGGTCCGCGCCGAGAGGGTGGAGCGGGCGCAGAACTCCTCCAGGGCCGCCGGATGGAGTTCCGCCACCGCCTCCTCCAGGAGCCGGCGCCGGCGCCGGGCTTCCTCCAGCAGGTCCTGCGGCACCGGGATCTCCTCGGCGGACTCGGCACCGTCGGCCCATACGAGGGCACGCATGCGCAGCAGATCGACCACCCCGATGAACGCGTCCTCCGTTCCGATCGGCAACTGGACGACCAGCGGCGCCGGATGGAGCCGTTCGCGGATCGAGTCGACTGCGGTGTCCAGGTCGGCGCCCGCGCGGTCCAGCTTGTTCACGAAGGCGATCCGCGGGACGCCGTGCCGGTCGGCCCGCCGCCACACCGACTCGCTCTGCGGCTCGACGCCCGCCACGGCGTCGAACACCGCGACGGCACCGTCGAGGACGCGGAGCGAGCGCTCCACCTCGTCGGAGAAGTCGACGTGGCCCGGGGTGTCGAGCAGGTTGATCCGGTGGCCGTCCCAGGCGCAGGTGACGGCCGCGGCGAAGATGGTGATGCCGCGGTCGCGCTCCTGCGGGTCGAAGTCGGTGACGGTGGTGCCGTCGTGGACCTCGCCCCGTTTGTGGATGGTGCCGGTGAGATAGAGGATCCGTTCGGTCACGGTGGTCTTCCCGGCGTCGACGTGGGCGAGGATGCCCAGGTTGCGGACGACGGCGAGGGGGCCGGTGACGGGGTCGGTGAGGTGACGGTGCAGGTCGGTACGCACGGCCGAGGGCCTTTCGGACGATCCGGAAACGGGTCGGCGCGAATTCCCGGACGACACGCCTGGGATCAGGCGGTGGCGGACTTCCGGCGGGCACGGCGCACGGCGACCGGGCATGCGGTCGCCGCCGTACGGGCGGAGGTCAGTGAGTCGTCGCGGGCGTCCGGTTCCGGCCGCGCAGCCGGTACCGGGCCCACGAGGACACGAGGATCACCTCGTACTGTGACGGGGGGACGACGACAGCGGTGCGGTAACGCACGGCCCGGCTCCCCTCGTTCGTCACGGCGCACACGGCACCTCGAGCGGTGGTGTGCGATTCCCTGGCGAGTGTAGGGAACGGGGCCGGGGCTCGGCACCGGGTTTTCCGTGACCGATCCGGCGGGCCGGGGCTCGGCGCCCGTTTCCCGAGCCCCGGCCCGACGGGCCGGGGCTCGGCACCGGGCCGTGCTGTGCCCCGGGCGGTCGCGGCTCCACCTCTGGCCGGATCCGCCGTTCGCGATACCTTTCGCCCTGTCAGAGCCCCAGCGGGCATCAGCGGTTGTGCGAGGTCAGGATGGTCATGAGCGAGGAAACGATCGTCGAAGCAGCGCCCGGAGTCCATCTGGTGCACGGCAGCAACACGAACTGGGTGGTGCTGTCCGAGGGCGACTCCGTCACCCTGATCGACACCGGCTATCCCGGGGACCGCGAGAAGCTCCTGGCGTCGCTGAAGACCCTCGGCCACGCGCCCGAGGCGGTGACTGCCGTGCTCATCACCCACGCCCACAGCGACCACCTCGGCTCCGCCGAGTTCCTGAACCGCACCTACGGCACTCCGGTCCAGCTCCACGAGACCGAGGTGCCGCACGCGCGCCGCGAGTTCCTCCACCAGGTGAGCGTCGGACAGGTGTTGCGGCAGGTGTGGCGCCCCGGCGTGCTGCCCTGGATGGTGCACGCCCTGCGCTCCGGCGGCACGGCGGACGTGGCCATGACGAAGCCCGAGGCCTTCCCGCACACGGGCCCGCTCGACCTGCCCGGGCGGCCCGTCCCGGTGCACACGCCGGGCCACACCCCCGGCCACTGCGTCTACCACCTGCCCGAAGCCGGCGTGCTGATCTCCGGAGACGCCCTGGTGAGCGGTCACCCCACGTCGCGGATACGGGGTCCCCAGCTTCTGCCCAGGATGTTCGACACCGAGCGCGCGGGAGCGCTCGCCTCGCTCGAACGGATCGAGGCCCTCGCCGCCGACGTGCTGCTCCCCGGACACGGGCCCGTGCACCGCGCCTCGGTGGGCCAGGCGGCTCAGCGCGCCCGGGAGCTGGCCGGCTGACCCGGCCCGGCGGCGCGGGCCCGACCGGCCGACCAGCCCGGCGGCCACGGGTTCCGCCGCCACTTGACGCAGGGGGCGGGAAGGTGCAAAGTTGTACATATACGTCGTAAACGTACGTCGTTTTCTCTTCTTTGTTTCACCCGACCGCCGCCCGCGCGCACACGAAGGAGCCGGGCACATGAGCGCCCCCTCGACCATTCTCGTCACGGGCGGCGCAGGATTCATCGGTAGTCACGCCTGCGTCGAACTGCTCGACCACGGTTACGAGTTGATCGTGGTCGACGACTATTCCAACAGCAGTCCACAGGTCTTCGCCCGCGTGGAACGCATCGCGGGCCGCTTCCTCGGCACCGTCTACGAGCTGGACATCCGTGACCGGCGCGCCCTGTCGGCCGTCTTCGACCGTCACTCCGTGGACGCCGTCGTGCACTTCGCCGCACACAAGGCCGTCGGCACGTCGACGCGGATGCCGATCGAGTACTACGACATCAACGTCGGCGGAACGACCGCGCTGCTGAACACCATGCACGAGCACGGCGTGCGCCAGCTCGTCTTCTCCTCGTCCTGCTCCGTGTACGGCGACGCCGGCCACGGACCGCTCGACGAGTCGGCCCCGGCCCGGCCGACGAATCCGTACGCCGCCTCCAAGGCCATCTGCGAGCAGATCCTCGCCGACGTCTGCCGCCGCCACCCGGAGTACACCGTGCTGTGTCTGCGGTACTTCAACCCGGCGGGCGCCCACCCCAGCGGACTCCTCGGCGAGGACCCCGGCGACTCACCGGAGAACCTTCTGCCGAACCTGGCCCAGGTGGCCGTCGGGCGACAGGAACGCCTCCGCGTCTTCGGCGACGACTACCCGACGCCGGACGGGACGGCGGTCCGCGACTATCTGCACGTCATGGACACCGTCGAGGCCCATCGCGTCGCCCTCGACCACCTCGCCGACGAGCGGGGCATGCACACCTACAACCTCGGCATAGGCAGGGGCAGTTCGGTCCTCGACGTGATCGCCGCCTTCTCCGCGGAGTGCGGCAGGCCGCTGCCGTACGAGATGGCCGGGCGCCGTCCGGGCGATGTCGCCGAACTCGTGGCGGACGCCTCGGCCGTGGGGCGCGCCTGGGGCTGGCACCCCTCGCGGGACCTCTCCGACATGTGCCGGGACGCGTGGCGGTTCCAGGAGCTCAACCCGCACGGCTACGCCGGGTCCGCGCGGCGCTCCTCCGGCAAGGACTGACACCCGAACGCCCCCGCGGACACCCGCCCCTCTGACGGCGACGGCCTGGTCACTCCGACAGCAGGAACGCCGTCTCCACCAGGGCGATATGGCTGAACGCCTGCGGAGCGTTGCCCAGTTGGCGGCCGGCGCCGGGGTCCCACTGCTCCGAGAGCAGACCGAGGTCGTTGCGGATGTCCAGCACGCGTTCGAACACCTCCGTGGCCTCCTCCCGGTGTCCGGTCGCGGCGAGCGCGTCGGCGTACCAGAGGGAACACGCGACGAACGCGCCCTCGCTGCCGGGCATCCCGTCCACCCCGTGCACGCCCCGCCCGTTCGGCGCGTACCGGCGCACGAAACCGCCGTCGGCCAGCTCCCGCATCGCCCGCACGGTGCCGCGCACCCTCTCGTCCCCGGCCGGCAGGAAGCCCAGCCGGGGGATCAGCAGCGCCGAGGCGTCCAGTGCCCGCGAACCGTAGGACTGGACGAAGGACCCCCGTCCCGCGTCCCATCCCTCCCGGCACACCTCCCGGTGCATCTCGTCCCGCAGGGCACGCCAGACGTCCGAGGACCCGTT
The DNA here is from genome assembly GCF_053600395.1 of Streptomyces sp. NPDC005070. Lineage (NCBI taxonomy): Bacteria > Bacillati > Actinomycetota > Actinomycetes > Kitasatosporales > Streptomycetaceae > Streptomyces > Streptomyces sp. NPDC005070. The sequence goes on from NZ_JBSFZS010000010.1 coordinate 28,133, forward strand.
CCTGCCGAGCAGCTCTCCCATCCGCAGCGCGCGGTCCGCCGCCACCCAGGCCATCACCTTGGAGTGGACGAACTGCCGTGCCGGACCGCGCACTTGCCACAGTCCCTGGTCCGGCTCGCGCCAGTGCAGGCGGAGCTGGCCCATCATGGCCTCCACCAGGCTCCACACCTGCCGGGGCATGGGGATGCCCGCCCGCAGCGACAGCAGAAGCGCGTCGAGCACATCGCCGTACACGTCGAGCTGGAACTGGCTCATGGCCGAGTTCCCGAAGCGGACCGGCCGCGAGCCCTCGTAGCCCGGCAGCCACGGCGCCTCCGTCTCCCGGAGCAGCCGCTGTCCGCCGACGCCGTACACGGTCTGGAGCTGGGCGGGGTCCCCCGCGACGGCCCGCAGCAGCCAGCCCAGCCAGGCCGTGGCCTCGTCGCGGTAGCCGCCGCGCAGCAGGCAGGACAGTGTCAGCGCGGAATCACGCAGCCAGCAGAAGCGGTGGTCCCAGTTGCGCTCGCCGCCGATGCAGCCGGGCAGCGAGGTGGTCGGGGCCGCGACGATGCCCCCGGTGGGCGCGTAGGTGAGCGCCTTGAGTGTGATCAGGGACCGCACGACGGCGTCGCGCCAGGGCCCTTGGTAGTGGCACTGGGCGGTCCAGCGCCGCCAGAAGTCGGCGGTCTCCTTGAGCACCGTCTCCGCCGGGACGGACAGCGGAGCGGGCGGTTCCGGCACGTACGAGGGTGCCCACACGAACGTCAGGGTCGTCCTGCGCCCGGCCATGATCGTGAAGTCGTGGACGGTGGAGGTCTCGCCGCCGGGTCGCGCCTCCAGTCCCTCGGTGTTCAGCCACACGGCGTCGGGCCCGGCGACCGCGACCGTGCAGGCCTCCCCGGCCTGGATCCACGGCACCACCCTGCCCTGGTGGAAGCGCAGCCGCAGTTCGCTGCGCATGGTCACGGAGCCCGAGAGGCCTTCCACCATGCGTACGATGCACGGAAGCTGACTGCGCGGCGGCATGAAGTCGATGACGCGGACGGCGCCCGTGGGCGTCTCCCAGCGGGACTCCAGGACGAGGGTCTCAGGCCGGTAGGCGCGGCCCGTGCAGGAAGCGCGCACCGCTCGGGAGACCGGCGCGACGCGCCAGAAGCCGTTGTCCTCCGTGCCCAGCATCGCGGCCAGACAGGCCGGGGAGTCGAACCGGGGCAGACACAGCCAGTCGATGGAACCGTCTCTGCCGACCATGGCAGCGGTTTCCAGATCGCTGATGAGGGCGTAGTCCTCGATGGGTACGTTCATGATCGAAGCCGCGCTGCCGTGTGCATTGCCGCTTCTGCAGGATACGTCCGTGACACGGGAGTTCGCCTCCTGGCCCCGTCACGAGGGCCGTCCCGCGGCGAACGGCTCGGACGGCCGCAGGGGTCCCCGGGACTCCGCCGCGAACCAGTCGACGGTGTGCCGCAGACCGTCCTCCAGGGACACCCGCGGGTACCACCCGAGCGCCTCCCGCGCGCGGGAGATCACGGGACGCCGGCGGAACGGGTCGTCGACAGGCAGGGGCAGGAAGCGCAGCCCGCTGCGCGATCCGGTGATCGTCACGACGAGCTCCGCGAGCTCCCGCACGGCCCGCTCGTTGGGGTTCCCGATGTTGAACGGGCCCGCCCGGTGCGAATCGATCATGGCCAGCAGACCCCGGACGAGGTCGTCGACGTAGCAGAAGCTGCGTGTCTGGCTGCCGTCCCCGAAGAGAGTCAGGGGCTCGCCGGAGAGGGCCTGCCGGATGAAACTGGAGACCACCCGGCCGTCGTAGGAACGCATGCGGGGGCCGTAGGTGTTGAAGATGCGGACGATGCCGACGTCGACCGCCCGGGTCCGCCGGTACGCCATGGAGAGAGCCTCGGCGTAGCGCTTGGCCTCGTCGTAGACACTGCGGGGTCCGATGGGGTTGACGTGTCCCCAGTAGGACTCGTCCTGCGGATGCACCTTGGGATCGCCGTAGACCTCGCTGGTGGACGCCAGGACGAACCGGGCCGCGTGCCGGTCGGCGAGCCGCAGCATGTGCTCCGTCCCCCTGCTGCCCGCCGCCAGCGTCTCCAGCGGGAAGCGCTGGTAGTCGACGGGCGACGCGGGGCTCGCGAGGTGCACCACGGCGTCCACGTCCCCGGCGACGCTGAACGGCTCGGTGACGTCCCACGCCTCGAAGGTGAACCGGGGATCGTGCCGGAGCGGAGCGATGTTGGCGGGTCTGCCCGAGGAGAGGTTGTCCAGACAGCGGACGCTGTCACCTCGGTTCAGCAGGGCCTCGCACAGGTGCGATCCCAGGAAGCCGCTTCCGCCGGACACGACGACACGCATGGTCTCTCCTCCCGCCGGTCAGATGGGTCCCGGACGGCCGAGCGCGTGCAGCGCCCATCCCGCCGAGCTCCACCGCTCCGGGTCCAGGGTGTTCCGGGCGTCCACCAGGACCGGGGAGCGCACCACCGTCGCGAGCGCGGCGGGGTCCAGGTCCCGGTACTGGGGCCACTCGGTGAGGTGCAGGACGACATCCGCCCGTTCGCAGGCCTTGGTCACGTCCAGGGCGAACTGGAGCGCGGGGTACGCCACTCGGGCGTTGTCGATCGCCTCGAAGTCGTGCACGCGGACCTGTGCTCCGCGGCGTCGTATCTCGTCGGCGACCACGAGCGCGGGCGAGTCCCGGACGTCGTCGCTGCCGGGCTTGAAGGCGGCACCGAGCACCGCGACACTCCGGCCGGCGAAGGAACCTCCCAGGAGGCGCCCCGCGAGGTCGACGGTGCGCAGGCGCTGCCGTGTGTTGATCTCGTCGATCTGGCGCAGGAAGCGGACGGAGCCGCCGAGTCCGAGTTCCTCGCCGCGGGTGGCGAAGGCCCGGATGTCCTTGGGCAGGCAGCTCCCGCCGAATCCGAGTCCGGGGGCGAGGAACCGGGGTCCTATGCGGGAGTCCCGGCCCATCGCCTCGGCCAGGGTGAGCACGTCGGCCCCGGTGGCCTCGCAGATCTCGGCCATGGCGTTGATGAAGGAGATCTTCGTGGCGAGGAAGGAGTTGGAGGCGACCTTCACCAGTTCGGCGGTGGCCGGGTCGGTGGCGATGAACGGGGCGCCCGCCTCCAGGAGCGGCGCGTAGACCTCTCTGAGCCGAGCCTCGGCCCAGTCGGCGCCCTTCCTGGTGCCGACCACGATGCGTTCGGGCCGCAGGGTGTCCTGGACGGCGCGGCCCTCCCGCAGGAATTCCGGGTTCCAGGCCACGTCGGCCTGCGGAGCGGCGGCACGCAGCCGTCCGGCGAGGCGGGCCGCGGTGCCGACCGGGACGGTGGACTTGCCGACCACCAGGACCCGTTCGTGACCGCGGTCGCGAAGCCCGGACGCCAGCCCGTCCACGGCCGCTTCCACATAGCGCAGGTCCGCCGCGCCCGTCTCGGGATGCTGGGGTGTGCCGACGCAGACGAAGTGCGTGTCGGCGAAGCGGGCGGCCTCGGCCGGTGAGGTGGTGAAGCTCAGCCGGCCCGTGTCCACAGCCTTCATGAGCGTCTCGGACAGGCCGGGCTCGAAGAACGGGGGCGTGCCCGCGGTCAGGGCGGCGATCCTGTCCTCGTCGACGTCGACGCCGAGCACCTCGTGCCCGATGTCGGCCATGCAGGCGGCGTGCACCGCGCCGACGTATCCGGTGCCGATGACTGTCAGACGCATGTCGTTCTCCGTGGTCGGCGTGTGGTCGGCTCGTGGCCGCCAGGCGGGTGGGTGTCTCCGGGGTCGAAGGAATCAGGGGCGGGCGGCGCCTTCCGGGACGCGCCCACCGGCGGGCCCGCCCGGCAGTCCGCCGTCGCGGACGTCGACGGCCTCGCACGGGGTCCCGGAAGCGAAGGGGACCTCGGGAGCGAAGGGGGCCTCGGGTGCCGGGCGCGCCTCGGGCGCGAAGGGGGCGCGGACCCGGCGGCCGCCCTGACGGCCCATCACCGCGGCCTCGCGCGGATGGCCGAGAATCCAGCCCACCGCGCGTGCGGCGGCTCCCGGATCGGCCGGTGCCACCAGCAGTCCCGTGGCTCCGTGCTCCACCAGGTCGGGCACCCCGTTCACGGCGGCCGCGACGACGGGCCGGGCGGCGGCCAGTGCGCTGGTGAGCGCCCGGCCCGGGCCTTCGTACAGGGAGGTGGTCACGAACACGTCCAGTCCGGCCACGAGCCGGTCGGCGTCCGGACACGGTCCGGTGAGCGTCACCTCGACGCCGAGGTCCGCGGCGAGCCGTCGCACCTCTCCCGCCAGCGGGCCGTCCCCGATCATGACGAACGCGGTGTCCGGGTGTTCCGCCCGGATCGCGGCCGCCATGCGGACGAAGGCGAGGGGGTTGTTCCGGGTGTCGACGCCGCCGGCGGTGCCGACGAGTGCCGCCTTCGGGGGGACGCCGAGCCGCTCGCGGGCGGCCGGGTCGAACGTCTCGGGGATGTCGCCCAGCCGTACGGCGGGGGGCAGGACCTCTCCGCGGTCCCTCGGGGCCACGGGCGCCTCGGCCGACGCACGCGTCACGCGCGGGGCGATGGCGGGGAACCGGTGGGCCAGTCGCCGCGTCACGCGCTCCAGGCCGCGGTGCACCGGGTGCCCGGAGCGGGCCGTGTACGGGTGGAAGCTCCGCCCGTAGAGGGTGTGCACCACGACGGGGGCGTGGCACAGCCGTGCGGCGACCCGGCCGAGGGACCCGCCCTTCACGGAATGGGTGTGCACGACGGTGAACCGCTCACGGCGGATGAGCCGCACGAGCCGTCCCAGGACGAGCACGTCGGCGGGGCCCAGGGCGTGCCGGAAGCCCGGTGTCTCCAGGGTGCGCACGCCCGCGGCCCGCGCCGGTTCCCACAGGTCACCGCCCGGCACTCCGGCGACCCACACCTCGTAGCGGTCGGGGTCCGTGCTCTCGGCCGCCAGCAGGGTGCCGTCGCCGGCGCCTGCCCAGAAGCGGGTGATGACGTGCAGGACCTTGATCCGCGGCAGGACCGGTGCCGGGGGCAGTGCCTCGACGGGCGCGACCGGCGGGAGCGGCGCGGTCCTGTTGCCGGCGGTGCCATCCGGCCTCCCCGCTCGGGGGGCGCGAGTCCCGTACAGCATCAACGATCACCACCGATGGACACCTGTCCAAATACGTAAATTTACGATGTATACGTACATCATCACCCCGTCACTCGTTCCGGTCAATCCAGAACATTCGCACCCCATACGCCGTATACATACACCTAGGCCCCATAGGCGAATAGAGTCGGCAACAGCGGGATCTCGGGTGGGGCGTACGGAGGCGGACATGGCCAGGGAACGGGCGCGGGACAAGAGCGGTGAGGCCGTCAAACCGGCGCGGCGCGCCAGCGACCGGGGCCACTACGGCCGGCTGAGCCGGAAACTCGTGCTCGGGGCCGCCCTGGACCTGGTCGACGAGGAAGGCCTCTCGGCCCTGAGCATGCGCCGGCTCGGCGCCCGGCTCGGCGTCGAGGCCATGGCCCTGTACCGCTACGCGGAGGGCAAGGACGCCCTGCTGGACGGACTGGTCGAGGCCCTCCACGTCGAACTGGACGAGCGCCTGTCCGCCGGATCCGCCCCGGAGGGCTCCGCCGCGCCCGACCCGGCCGCGTGGCGCGACGAACTCCACCGGATCGCGCGGGCGATGTACGAGGTCTGTCTCTCCCACCCTCAGGCCATGCCGCTGCTCACCACCCGCATGCTCGCCGTTCCGCTGGCCCGCAGGCCGCTCGCCGTGCTCAAGGAGCACGAACGGGTGCTCGCGCTGCTCGAGGACGCGGGGCTCGGCAGTGCCCGCTCCGCGGCCGTCTTCCGCGCCTTCACCGGCTGGGTCCTCGGCTATGTGTCCGTGGAACTGCGCGCGATGGTGGACAACCCGGACGAGGAGGACCCCGCCTTCCGGCTGGGCCTGCACCGGATGCCGCCCCAGGAACTTCCCCGGCTCCGCGCGATCACCGCGACCCTCGCCGAGCGGGGCGGCCCGGACGGACTGGACGCCGGCCTGGACGCCCTGCTGGACCGCTTCGCACAGGACTGAAGATGCACCCGTCCGCACCCCGTGCCTACGATCAGCAGTGCCCCGGAACCCGGCGAACGGTCCAGTGCCGTCCGACGTAGGGAGGCGGTTCGGCTTGCTGCGGGCACATCACCGCGCAGGCGGCCTCCTGCGGCCACGGCGCCTCGGTGTCTACGCCCTCCTGGTGACGGCAACCACCGTCATCTACATGGCCGTTGCCGCGACCCGGACCCCGCTGTGGGCCGTCATCGGACTCGGCGGCGTCGCCGCCATCCTCACCGGAATCCTCGTCAACCGCCCGGCCCACCGCTGGCCGTGGCTCCTGCTCGCCGCCGGGCTGCTGGCCTTCTCCGCGGGCGACACGTCGTACAACGTGATGGAGTCGTACTTCCAGGTCAACAACCCGTTCCCGTCCCCCGCGGACGCCTGCTACCTCGCCGTGTACCCGCTGTTCGCCGCGGGTCTCTACGGCCTCGTCCGCTACCGGTGGCCCGGCCACGACCTCCCCAGTCTGCTCGACGCGCTGATCTTCGCGCTGGGGCTCGCTCTGCCGGTCTGGGTCTTCCTCGTGCAGCCGCTCACCCATGTGCCGGGCATGACATGGCAGCAGCGCGCCATCAGCATCGCCTACCCCATCGGTGACGTCCTCGTCCTCGCGATGCTGGCCCGCCTGCTGGCCGCGAGCCCGGGCTCCGGCCGTATCCGCTCCGTCCAGCTCCTCGCGCTGGGCACCGCGACGCTGCTCACCTTCGACATCGCGTACGGGATTCTCCAGCTCAACGACCTGTGGCAGACCGGGACCCTGCTGGACTCCGGCTGGATCGTGTTCTACACCGCCTGGGGACTCGCCGGACTGCATCCGTCGATGGTGGAACTGACCCGGCCCGTGGAGCGGCAGGAGTCCTTGCGTCCGACACGCCGTCGGCTGTTCATGCTCGCCGCGGCCACCCTGGTGGCACCCGGGATCCTGCTGTACGAGGGACGGCGCGGGGACGCGCAGGACGCCGCCGTGATCGCGGTCTTCTCCGCCGCGCTCTTCCTGCTGGTGATCCTCCGGCTGTCCGGGATGGTGGTGGCCCACCGCAGTGCCGTGGCACGCGAGCTGGCGCTGCGCACGGCGGCCACGGCCCTCGTCGCGGCGGCCCGGCCGCAGGACGTGGCACGGGCCTGCGACACCACCGTCAGCACGTTGTTCGGGCCCAAGGTCGTCCACGGGAGTCTCGTCCTGCCCGCCGAGTACGCGAGCGGGCTGGAGACCCGCCGCTCGCATCTGGTGCCCACCGCGGAACTCGGGGCGGACATCGCGGGCCGGCTCGACGGCCTGCCGACCACCCTGGTGTGCCCCATGATCCCGCCCGACGAGCCGACCGGAGAGCTGCCGGGCGTGCTGATGGCGGCGGGCCCCGAGCAGCAACTCCGCGAGATCCAGAGTTCACTGGAGATCCTGGCCTCGCACGCCGGTCTGGCCGTGGAACGCATCGCGCTGCGCCAGGAGATCATCCGCAAGGAGAGCGAGGCGTACTTCCGCACGCTGGTGCGCAACGCCTCGGACGTCATCCTGATCGTCGAGGACGACAACGCGGTCCGGTACGCGAGCCCGTCCGCGCGAGCCGTCTTCGGCCAGGTGGAGCTGACCGGGGTGCCGCTGCCCGAGCTGGTGGACTCCAGCGACCGGACACGGGTGGTCAGAGGACTCGCCGCCCTGCGGAACGGCGGCGCCCCCGAGACCCACGACCACTGGTGGGTGCTGCGCGACGGCAACCGCATCGAGGTCGAGGTGCGCTGCAGCGATCTCCGCAAGGACCCCACGGTCGCCGGTCTGGTCATCACCCTGCGGGACGTGACCGAGCAACGGCGCCTGGAACACGAGCTGACGGAGCGGGCGTTCCACGATCCGCTGACCGGTCTGCCCAACCGGACCCTGCTCCTGGAGCGGATCGAGCGCGCCCTGCTGCGCAGCCGCCGCGGGACGACGCTCACCTGTCTCCTCTTCATCGACCTCGACGACTTCAAGATGGTCAACGACACAATGGGGCACTCCACCGGCGACCATCTGCTGACCGCCGTCGGCGAGCGGCTCTCGGGGGCGCTGCGCCGCACGGACACCGCGGCCCGGCTCGGGGGCGACGAGTTCGCGGTGCTGATGGAGGACGCGAAGAAACCGCTGGACGCCGAGCTCCTGGCGGCGCAGGTGATCCAGGCGCTGAGCCGGCCGTTCAGCCTCCGCGAGGGCTCGGTGAGCGTGTCGGCGAGCGTCGGCGTGGCCACCGCCCGGGACAGCACGGACGCCGAGGAACTCCTCGGCCACGCCGACCTGGCCCTCTACGCGGCCAAGGCGGCGGGCAAGCGGCAGTGGCGCAGATTCCTGCCGCGGCTCCGGGTGCGGATGGTGGAACGGCACGATCTTCAGGCCCGCCTCGACGGCGCCGTCGCCCGGTCCGAGTTCACCCTGCGGTACCAGCCCGTCGTCGACATCAGCGCGGGCGAGGTCGTCGGCTTCGAGGCGCTGGCCCGCTGGCCGCATCCGCATCACGAGCCGGTTCCGCCGGACCAGTTCATCGCCCTCGCCGAGGAGACGGGACACATCACGCCTCTGGGCGCGTGGGTCCTGTCGAACGCCACCACCGACATCGCCGGACTCCAGCGGACGGCCGACGGGGCGGACCCGCCGTACGTCAGCGTGAACGTCTCCCCCCGCCAGTTCCGCGACAGCGGGTTCCTGGGCGAGGTGCGCAGGGCACTGGAGACCCCGGGGCTCGCCCCGGGGACGCTCCAGCTCGAACTGACCGAGACCGTGCTGATGCGCAGGGACGCGCAGATTCAGGCGGTCCTGTATTCGCTGAAGGACCTCGGGGTACACATAGCCGTAGACGACTTCGGCAGCGGCTACTCCTCATTGCGGTACCTGCGTGACTTCCCCGTCGACGTACTGAAGATCGACAAGACGTTCATCGACGACATCGCGCTGGACACCCGGCAGGTCGCGCTTGTCGAGGGAATCATCGGTCTGGCCGACACCCTGGGCATCCAGGTGATCGCCGAGGGGATCGAGGATCCGGTGCAGCGGGACCTCCTGGCCGGTATGGGGTGCCGGTTCGGACAGGGTTTCCTCTTCGCCCGGCCGATGACGGTGCAGCAGAGCGAGTTCCTGCTGCGGCAGCGCGACGGGGTCCGCACCCCGGCACGGTCCGCCGCCGGGGCGGCGGAAACGAGGTACGCCATGGGACAGACGGATCCGGAATCCGCCGGCCCGCGCGAGCAGCCACCCACCCCGCCCGAGGCGACGGGGAGCGACGTAAGGCAGCCGGACGGCCCGCAATCGGACGGGCCGCAGTCGGACGGGCCACGGACAGACGGGTCACGGACAGACGGCCCACGGACAGACGGCGGCAAGCAGACCGACGGCACGCAGACGGAGAGCACCCGCCGCTCCCGGCGCTGGCGCGACCTGGAGCATCTGCGGCAGACCAGCCCCATGAGCGACGCCGTGCTGGACGAGGTACGCGGCCGGCACATCCGCAGCGGCGACCACTGGATGATCGACTTCGCCTCCTGCAACTACCTCGGCTTCGACTGCGATCCGGAGATCATCCAGGCGATCGAGCCGGCCGTACGCCGCTGGGGCACCCACCCGAGCTGGTCCCGGCTGATCGGCAGTCCGCGGCTGTACCCCGACATCGAGGAGCGGCTGGCCGACCTGCTCGGCGCCCCGGACACGCTGCTGCTGCCCACGCTGACCCTGATACACGCCTCGGTGATCCCCGCTCTCGCCGGTCAGGGTCATGTCTTCGTCGAGGCCACCGCGCACCGGACCGTGTTCGACGGCTGCGTAGGGGCCCGCGGGCAGGGCGCGACGCTGCACCGGTTCCACGCCGGACGCCCCGCCGAACTGGCCGCCATGCTGGACGAGGTCCCGGCCGACCTGCCCCGGCTCGTCTGTCTGGACGGCGTGAACAGCATGAGCGGAAACATCCCCGACCTGCCGAGTCTCACCGAGGTGTGCAGGCCTCGGAACGCCGTGCTGTACATCGACGACGCGCACGGCTTCGGCGTCATCGGGGAGCACGGCCCGCACGAGTCGTGTCCGTACGGGGACCGCGGCAACAGCATCGTCCGGCACGCGGGAGAGTCGTACGAGGGGATCGTGCTCGTCGGCGGGTTCTCCAAGGCGTACTCGTCGCTGCTGGCCTTCGTGGCGCTTCCGAGTTCGCTCAAGGACCGCCTCAAGACGGCGGCGGGCCCCTACCTCTACTCGGGGCCCTCCCCCACCGCCTCCCTCGCCACGGCGATGGCCGGCCTCGATGTCAACGACAGCCGCGGGGACGACATCCGGGCCGATCTGTACCGCAAGACCGTGCGTGTGCTCGACCATCTGGAGGAACTCGGGGTGGGCACGCTCAACACGGACCGCCTGCCGATCATCGAGATCCCCCTGGCCGACGCCGACGACCTGGACGCGGTCGGCGGGTTCCTGTGGGACAACGGCATCTATGTGACCCTGGCGGCCTACCCCCTCGTGCCACGCGACCGGGTCGGTTTCCGGGTCCAGCTCACCGCGCTCAACTCCGACGAAGACGTCGACCGGCTCAACGACACACTCACCCGGCTCACCGAGCGCTATCGGCTGCGGCCGAAGGACGGAGTCAGCGATGGTGGTTCTCAATGACGACGTGAACTGGGACAGTTGGCCCGTCGAGGACTATCTGAGCGAGAACTACCGCGAGTTGCATCCCTCGGACGCGGCGGTCATCACCCACCACAGCGCGTTCTACCGCGCGTTCGCGCCGGGCGGCGTCGGCCGGTCCGTGGAGGTCGGGGCCGGTCCCAACCTCTATCCGCTGATCCTGGCGTCCGCCGCGAGCCGCCGCATCGACGCCGTGGAGGCGGGCGCCTCCAACGCCGCCTATCTGGAGCGGCAGTTGAACGGAACGCCGGAGCAGAGCTGGCTGCCGTTCCACGCGCTGTGCCACAGCCTCAACCCGGACGTCCCCGAGACCCTGGAGGGGTCGCTGTCCCCGGTGCGTCTGGTGCACGGCGACCTGAGGTCCATCGAACCGGGCGGCTACGACCTCGCCTCCATGCACTTCGTGGCCGAGGGGGTCACCGAGGACTTCGAGGAGTTCAAGGACTTCTGCCGCCGGTTCGTCCGGTGCGCGGCACCGGGCGGGCATCTGGTCGCCGCCTTCATGGAGAACATGCCGACCTACCGGATCGGCGCCGCGTCCCGCTGGCCCGGCTGCCCGGTGGACACGGACGTGATCACCGAGGTGTTCACCCCGCTCACCGACCGGCTCACGGTCAGCCGGATCCCGTCGGACCCGACCCTGCCGGACTACGGAGACTCCGGCATGGTCCTGCTCACCGGGGTCGCGGCCGCCCTCACGGACTCAGCCGAGTTCCAGTGACGTCACCCCGTACACGCGTTCGCCCGCGAACTCCCTGACGGGACCGGTGTACATGCGGGCCGTCTCGAAGGAGGGGGTCAGACCGAGCTTCTCGACCAGAGCGACGGCCGCCGAGTTCGCCTGGGGCACGTCGACGGCGAGCGTCCTGCCGTCCGCGTCGGCGGCGAGCGCGGAGAACAGGGCGCGGGCGTCGTCGGCGGTGTCGGCGAACAAGGGGCCGACCCGCAGGGAGTCGCGCGCCGGACGGATCACGGCGTAGCCGCTCAGCCGGCCGCCGCCGGTGTGCCGGACGAAGGTGCGGTGTCCGGGGGCGGTCAGCCACGACTCCAGGAACACCGGCCGGTCGGCCGGGTAGCAGGCGCTGTCGTACGCCGTGATCGCCTCGTGGTCCGCGGGGCCGGCCGCGCGCACGCCCGCCGGTTCCTCCCCGGCCGGCACCACGCCGGTGAACCGGGCGGTCCGGTAGGCGAGTTCGAAACCGGACTTGCGGTAGTTGTCCTGCTGCGCGACCACGCCGTCGAGGCCGACGGTCCGGCCGCCCGCGTGGGCGAGGGCCGTCTCCCAGGTGGCGAGGCCGTAGCCGTTCCCACGCAGATCGGGGCGTACGAGATAGAAGCCCAGGAAGGCGTAGTCGGCGCCGTAGTTGACCACCGAGATGGCCGAGACCGGCTCCCCGTCGACGCGTCCGAGGAAGAAGCCCCCGGAATCCTGCGCGAAGAAGCTCGCGCTGTCGGACAGGCCGGGATTCCATCCCTCGTCCGCGGCCCAGCCGCCGACGACCTTCCAGTCGTCGGGCGTGGCCTGGCTGACGACGAGGCCGTCGGGTCCCGGAGAGGTCATGGGGCACTCCAATGCGTACGGGTCGGATGCGCGCCGGCCTACGGGCGCGCGGTACGCCGGCCGGCCGGTCGCGCAGCATCCTTCCCGATCTCCGTGCCGCTCGCAGCGACAGGCACCGCGCAGTGGAAGGGATTCGGCCACCGCCGCGCCCGCCCGACTCGACACCGTCACCGTGCGCTCGTTACGACGGCAGCGCGCTCGACCGCCTCGCCGCCGGCCGCGTGTGCTCGTACGACTGGAGCCCGCTCGACCGGCCCGAGGCCGTCACCTTCCGGTCGTACGACCCGAGGGTGCTCGACCGGCCCGACGCGGCACCCTGGACTCCCAGGACGCCGGGCCCCCGGACCCCCGGGCAGGAGGACGGACGTGGAGGAGGCTCCACCGGTCACCCGTCCGATGGAGCCTCCTGTTCGGGACCGGCGCGGGTCAGCGCACCGCGCCGGGCCGGAACCGGCGGAACAGCAGGGCGCCACCCAGCAGCATCGCCGCGCTCGCCGCGACGGCCGGCATCGTGGCGTCCGCGCCCGTGTGGGCGAGGGTGGCCACGGCCTCACCCCTCTCCGTGACCCGCTCCGGATCGACGGCGGGAACCGCCGCGGCCGGGGTGGACGGCCTCGGGGCGGGCTTCACACTGTGGTGGGCCCGCACGGGCTCGGCACCCGAGGTGTTGACCGACTCGTTCCCGACGGCCGCGTTGCCGAGCCCGACCGCCGTCACGGAGTTGCCGCTGACGTTGACCGGGAGATCCACCGGGAGCTGCAGGCCGTTGCCCGAGAGCACACCCGGTGAATCCTTTCCGTCGCCGTACGCGACCGCGCCTCCGCCGCCGTGGCTGCCGCCGCCGACCGTGCCGCCACGACCGGTGGTGCCGCCGTGCGCTCCGGCTCCGCCGTGCCGCACGCCGCCGGTCGCGGCGGTGCCGCCGCCCTGGTTGGCGCAGCGGTTGCCCGCGGCGGGGTTGAGCAGCCCGGCCACGTTCACCGTGTTCCCGCACAGGTTCACGGGCAGGTGCACGGGAAGCTGGACGGTGTTGCCGGAGATCAGGCCGGGCGAGCCTGCCGCCGCGCCGTCCGCCGCGGAGTCGGCGTGCGCCGGCATGGCCACGGCCAGCGCGCCCGAGGCGGCGGCCGCGGCGATCAAACCATTTCGGGTCACCCGTTTCATTCGTTCACTGCCTTCCTGACAACGACGTGGGCGATCGCCCACATTGCCAAGAACGCCTGCGGACCATCCGAGTTATGGCTTATCGGCCTTTCACCCCTTCGAGCGTCCCGTATTTCGAACGGCCGCGGCATCCCATACGGGGACAGCGGCGCAGGGTAGGGGACGACGGCCGGTTCCGCTCGCCCGGAGGCGTGCCCCAAAAGCCGCGTCTATCGTGATCCGGGAGGTATCGCCGGTCCACCGCAGGCGACCCTGGAGGCAGGCATGCTGTCCGTGCACCAACGCTTCGCGGTCGCGGGAGCCGCCACCGCGACGCTGACCCTGCTGGCGGCGGGTCTGCCGACCGCTGCGACCGCCGACGACGGGCCCGGCCTGTCCCGCTTCCGGCACCAGAAGGTCACGTGGGCGGCCTGCAGGGGCGAGGGCATGCCCAAGGACCTGCAGTGCGGCAAGGTCACCGTCCCCCTGGACTACGCACGGCCGGGCCGGGGCACGCTCGACCTGGCGCTGGCCCGCTACCGGGCGACGGGCCACTCGCGGGGTTCGGTGGTGCTGAACTTCGGCGGTCCGGGCGGGGCGGGCGTTCCCGGGCTCGCCGCGAGCGGCAAGGACTTCATGGGCCTGACGAACGGCTACGACGTGGTGACCTTCGACCCCCGCGGAGTGGGCCGTTCCTCGCCGGTGAGCTGCGGCGAAGGTGTGGACGAGATCTTCGGGGCCGCCGCGGCCGACACCGATGTGCAGGCGGCGCTCAAGGCGGTCAAGAAGGCCGCGGACACCTGCGCCCGGCACTCGGGGGCCGTCCTCCCCCACATCGGCACGGTCGATGCCGCCCGCGACCTGGACGTGATACGCCAGGCGCTCGGCGACAAGAAGCTCAACTACCTCGGATTCTCCTACGGAACGCGGCTCGGCGCGGTGTACGCGGCACAGTTCCCCAAGAGGACGGGGCGGATGGTGCTCGACGGGGTCGACACCCTCACCGAGCCGATCTCCGAACAGGGCCGCATAGGCGCGGAGGGACAGCAGACCGCGCTCGACGACTTCGTCACCTGGTGCGCGAAGAACCTGGCCTGCCCGTTCGGCCAGGACGCGCGCGGCGCCGGCGAGCAGATGGTCCAGCTCGTCAAATCGCTCGACGAGGACCCGGTGCTGTCGGACTTCGGCCAGGAGCTCTCCGGACAGGACCTGGTGGGGGCGATCAGCCAGGCGCTCTACAGCAAGGAGATGTGGCCGGTCCTCGAACAGGCCCTCAGCATGCTGATACAGGACGGCGACACCCACGGACTCACCCAGCTCTACGGCGGCGGCGCCGCCCTGCCCGCGACCTCCACGCCCGTCCGGCAGCGGTCGCCGCGGAACGGCGGGCTCGTCGACGCGGAGGACGTCCCCCTCGACAACCTCCCCGCCGCCCTGATGGCCATCAACTGCGCCGACGACCCCGACCGGCCCGGCGCCGGCGAGGTCGCCCGGCAGGTCGCCAAGCTGCGTGCCGCCTACCAGGAGGCGTCTCCGGTCTTCGGGCAGTACCGGCTCGCCCAGGTGCTGATGTGCTACGGCCGCCCGAAGGGCACCGACTACATACGCGAGAAGGTCCGCGACGTACCCGCCTCGAAGATGCTGCTCGTCGGCACCCGCGGGGACCCGGCGACCCCCTACCGCTGGACCCTGGAGACCGCCAGGCGTCTCGGTTCGTCCGCCGTGGTGCTCGACAACAAGGGCGAGGGGCACACCGGGTACGCGTCCTCGAAGTGCGTGCACCGCAAGATCGACGACTTCCTGCTGTACGGGTCCCTGCCGGCCGACGGCAGCTCCTGCGGTCCGGAGAACACGGACGGCTACTGACGGACACCCCACGGGGTGAGCGGGACGACCCACGTGGGTGTCCCGGTCAGCGGCTTTCGTCCCCATGGGTTTGACTCGGGGTGTGCGCCGGATGCTCCCACTGCTGCTCGTCGCCCTCGGTGCGGCCGGGGCGCTGCTCCTGGCGGGCGCCGTCTCGGCGTGGTGGTGGTGCGCGGCGGGCCCGCTGCTCGCGCTGACCGCGCTCGGCGTCGGGGACCTCGCGCAGCGCCGTGATGCCGTGCGGCGCAACTATCCGCTGCTCGGCCGTGTGCCGTTCCCGCTGGATGTCCTACGCCCGAAGGACCGGCGGCACTTCGTCGGGCGTGATGTCGACGGAGGGCCCTACGCCCGGAGCGTCCGCGCCCTCGTGTACGAGCGTGCCGTGGGGGCCGAGGCCGAGGAGCCGTTCGGCACGGAGCGTGACGTGTACGAGGACGGCCACGAGTTCCTGGAGCCGTCGTTGCGCCCGGTGGAGGTGCCGGACGAGCCGCCCGTCGTCCGGGTGGGCGGCCCCGACTGCGCCCAGCCCTACGACATGGCTCTCCTGAACGTCTCCGCGATGAGTTTCGGGGCCCTGTCGTCTCACGCCGTCCTGGCGCTCAACAGGGGTGCGGCGCTGGGGGGTTTCGCGCACGACACCGGCGAGGGCGGCCTCTCGGACCACCATCTGCGGGGCGGCGGTGATCTCGTCTGGGAGATCGGCACGGGGTACTTCGGGTGCCGTACCCCCGAAGGGGACTTCGAGGCACGGGAGTTCGCGGACAAGGCCGCGCTGCCCGAGGTGAAGTGTGTGTCGCTGAAGCTCTCCCAGGGAGCGAGGCCGGGGGCGGGCGGTGTGCTGCCGGGGGCGAAGGTGAGCGCGGAGATCGCCCGTGAGCGCGGTTTGCCCGAGGGCGTGACCGTGGTGTCGCCTCCGGATCACCGGGTGTTCTCGACACCGAGGGAGCTGGTGCGGTTCATCGCGCGGATGCGGGAGCTGGCGGGCGGCAAGCCCACGGGCTTCAAGCTCTGTGTCGGCTCGCGGCGCCAGTTCCTGGCGGTCTGCAAGGCGATGCTCGCCGAGGGGGTGACACCCGACTTCGTCGTCGTGGACGGCTCGGAGGGCGGCACGGGGGCCGCGCCTCCGGAGTTCGCCGCCGGCGTCGGTATGCCGCTGACCGAGGGGCTGATCACGGTGCACAACGCGCTGGTCGGCACCGGGCTGCGGGACCGGGTCCGGATCGGGGCGAGCGGCAGGGTCGCCACCGGCTCGGACATCGTCAAACGGCTTCTCCAGGGTGCCGACTACACCAACGCGGCCCGCGCGATGATGTTCGCCCTCGGCTGCGTCCAGGCCCGGCGCTGCCACACCGGCACCTGCCCGGCCGGAGTGGCGACCCAGGATCCGCGCCGGGTCCGTGCGCTGGACGTGGCCGACAAGTCCGAGCGGGTGCGGCGCTACCAGGGGGCCACCGTTCGCAGCGCGAGCCGGATCATGGCCGCGATGGGTGTACGGGATCCCGGCGAGCTCACCCCGCACCTGCTGCTGCGGCGCGTCGGACCGACGAGGGTGAGCTCGTACGCGGAGCTCTACGAGTGGCTGGCGCCCGGGGAACTGCTCGCCGGGCCGCCCCCGTCCTGGGCGTCGGACTGGGCCGCCGCCGATCCGGACGCCTTCTGAGCGCCCGGGCGGCGAAGGCTCCGCCCGGGCGTCCGCCGAACCTCCGTCGGACGTCGGCCCCGGCCTCCGCCGGGTGTCAGAAGTCGACGGGGTCCCGCACGATGGGGCAGGTCATGCAGTGGCCGCCGCCGCGCCCTCGTCCCAACTCGGCCCCGACGATGGTGATGACCTCGATACCGGCCTTGCGCAACAGGGTGTTGGTCTGGGTGTTGCGGTCGTAGGTGAACACCACGCCGGGCTCCAGGGCGACGGCGTTGTTGCCGCTGTCCCACTGCTGGCGCTCGGAGGCGTACACGTCGCCGCCGGTCTCGACGATGCGCAGTTCGGACAGGCCCAGCGCCTCGGCGACGACGTCGGTGAACGCGCGGGAGCCCTCGTCGGTGAGTTCGAGACCGGGTGCCTTGTCGCCGGGCCGCAGGGAGAAGGTGTGCACCGCGTCCATGATGGCCGGATACAGGGTCACGAGGTCGCGGTCGGCGAAGGTGAAGACGGTGTCGAGGTGCATCGCGGACCGCAGCTTCGGCATGCCGGCGACGATGATGCGCTCGGCCGCTCCGCCCTGGAACAGGGCGGCCGCGACCTGGCTGATGGCCTGCCGGGAGGTGCGTTCGCTCATGCCCATGAGGACGACGCCGTTGCCGACCGGCATGATGTCGCCGCCCTCGAACGTGGCCTGGCCCCAGGAGAGTTCGGGGTCGCCCCACCACACCGTGGAGCCCGTGAAGTCCGGATGGAAGGAGTAGACGGCCTTCATCAGGAGCGTCTCGTCGTGCCGGGCCGGCCAGTAGAGCGGGTTGAGGGTCAGACCTTCGTAGAGCCAGCACGTGGTGTCGCGGGTGTAGAGGGTGTTGGGCAGCGGCGGCATGAGGTATTCGCGCACGCCGGTCGATTCGCGGGCCAGGGAGAGGTAGCCGGTGCGGAACTCGTCGGGCAGGTCGGCGGTGGAGAGTCCGCCGATCAGGAACTCGGCGAGGGCGGCGGGTTCGAGGGTTTCCAGGAAGGCCCGGGTGCCGTCGACGAGTCCGAGTCCGACCTCGTTCGGGGTGATCTTCCGGTCGAGGAGCCAGTCCTTCGCCGCGGGCAGGGCCATGGTCTGGGCGAGCAGGTCGTGCAGTTCCACGACCTCCACCCCGCGTCCGCGCAGCTTGTTGACGAAGTCGGCGTGGTCGCGCTGGGCGTTCTCCACCCACAGCACGTCGTCGAAGAGCAGATCGTCGGCATTGGTCGGGGTGAGCCTGCGGTGGGCGAGGCCCGGTGCGCAGACCAGGACCTTGCGCAGCCTGCCGACCTCGGAGTGGACGCCGTACGGCGGACGGCTCGTGGTGTCCTGACTGGTCACGGTGTGCCTTTCTCCGGCAGGGGCCGGCGGGTCACAGACTGATCCAGCCCAGCGCCAGGGCGACGATCCCTGTGACGGCACCGGCGACCGAGACGACGAGGATGACCAGTTCACGGGGCGAGAACGGCGTCCTGCCCTGTTCGCGGCGCGCCATCACGAACAGCACGGTGGCGGGCGCGTAGATGATGAAGGAGACGAGGAGGTACTTCAGTCCGGCCGCGTAGAGCAGGAAGGCGGTGTAGACGGTGGCGAGGGCGGCGACGACGAGATCGCCGCCGAACCGGCGCCGGGCGATCTTCAGGGCGAAGGCCGCCGCCAGCAGGAACGGGATCAGGGTCAGGGCGCTGGTCAGGTCGAGCGCGAAGTTGAAGGCGTCGTCCGAGAAGAGGGTGACGACCAGGACCACCTGGGTGAGCAGGGTGGTCAGCAGGAGCGCGGGCACCGGCACGTCGGCGCGCGTGGAGCGGGCCAGGAAGCGGGGCATGTCCTCGTCCTTGGCCGCGACGAACAGCACTTCGGCCGCCATCAGCGTCCAGGCGAGGTAGGCGCCGAGAACCGAGACGATGAGGCCGACGCTGACGAAGACCTCGCCCCAGGTGCCGACCGCGCTCTCCAGGACTCCGGCCATCGACGGTTGTCTGAGCTCGGCGATCTCCGCCATGGGCAGCAGCCCGTACGACACGATCGTGACCGAGGCGAAGACGGCGAAGACGCTGAGGAAGCCGAGGACGGTCGCCCGGCCGACGTCCTCGCGGCGCTTGGCGTGCCGGGAGTAGACGCTCGCCCCCTCGACGCCGAGGAATACGAAGACGGTGGCCAGCATGGTGCCCTTGACCTGGTCGAAGAGTGAGCCCGCGTAGGCGGCGCCGCCCCAGTTCTCGGCGAAGACATGCGGCTTGAGGTAGAAGAGCGCCAGCACGACGAAGACGAGAATCGGAATGATCTTGGCCACGGTGACGATCCGGTTGATGGCGGCCGCTTCCTTGACCCCTCGCCGGATCAGGAGGAAGAAGGCCCACAGGCCGACCGAGGAGAGTACGACGGCGAGGACGGTGTCCCCGTCGCCGAGCGCGGGCGCGATGGCGCCGATCGTCGACATGATCAGCACCCAGTAGGTCACGTTGCCCACGCAGGCGCTGGCCCAGTAGCCGAAGGCCGAGAAGAATCCGAGGTATTCGCCGAAGCCGGCCTTGGCGTAGGCGTAGACACCCGCGTCGAGGTCGGGTCTGGCGACGGCGAGCCGCTGGAAGACGAACGCGAGCATCAGCATGCCGGTACCGGCGACGGCCCAGGCGATCAGCGCGCCCGCGACACCCGTCTCCTGGGCGAACCGCCGCGGGAGGGAGAACACCCCGGCGCCGACCATGGAGCCCACGACCATCATGGAGAGCGTGACGAGGGTCAGCTTGGCGGCCGGTGCCGCCTCGGATTCGGTGTCGACCTGCGTCATGGGTGTCCTGCGGAGTGGGCATCGTCGTGCGCGACCACGATGCGGGCAACGTCATCTGGCGACCCGAGCGACGTTAACAGCCAATTGTCCGGAATGTGCGCCGGAGACCGGTGCCAGGGTGCTGCGTCATCGATCTCCGCGGCCGACAATCGGATCACCGGGCCGGAACGGCCCCGGCAGTCGTCGGAGAGGTGCGCACCGCGTGAGTGAGCTGTTGGGTGTGGCGGTACTGGGTGCCGGACATATGGGAGCCGACCATGTACGCCGCCTGGACCGGGCGGTGAGCGGCGCCAGGGTCGCCGCCGTGGCGGATCCCGACACCGGGCGCGCCGAGGAGGCGGTCACCGGCATCGACGGTGCGTCGGTCCACGCCGAGGCGGCGGCCGCGCTCGACGCACCCGGGGTGGAGGCCGTCCTTGTCGCCTCCCCCGGTCCCGCGCACGAGGAGGCCCTGCTCGCGGCGTTCGCCCGAGGCCTTCCGGTGCTGTGCGAGAAGCCGCTGACGCCGGAGTCGGCCGGGGCACTGCGGGTGATGGAGGCGGAGGTACGGCTCGGGCGACGGCTGGCACAGATCGGGTTCATGCGCAGGTACGACGCCGAGTACCAGCGTCTGAAGTCCCTGCTGGACAGCGGCCGGCTGGGCCGCCCGCTGATGCTGCACTGCACGCACCGCAATGTCTCCTCGCCGCCCGGCTTCACCTCGGCGATGCTGGTCAACAGTTCCGTCTCGCACGAGATCGACGCGGCGCGCTGGCTGCTGGGACAGGAACTCACCGCGGTGACCGTGGCGCGCCCCCGGTCGTCCGCGACCGCGCCCGAGGGGCTGATCGACCCTCAGTTCGTCCTGTTCGAGACGGCCGGCGGCGCCCTGGTCGATGTCGAGGTCTTCGTGAACTGCGGATTCGGCTACCAGGTGGCGTGCGAGGCCGTGTGCGAGTCGGGAAGCGCTCGGATCGGGGACGAACGCTCCCTGGCCGTGACCGCCGCGGGCGGCCGGCGCGAGGAGGTGGCGCAGGACTACCTCGTGCGCTTCGCCGACGCCTACGACCGTGAGGTACAGGCCTGGGTGGACGCCACCCGGGCCGGCCGCGTCACCGGACCCGGGGCCTGGGACGGGTACGCGGCGTCCGCCGTCGCCGAGGCGGGAGTCCGGGCGCTGGAGAGCGGCGGCCGCACGGCGGTCGAACTCGCCCCGCGCCCGGCCCTCTACACCTGACCCGCGCGCCGTCGGGGTACGGGCGCTCCGGCCGAGTCGAGACCGCGGCTTTGTTATGGGATATCGCGTCCGTGATAGGATCTAACCAACCGATGCTCCGCACCCCGACACGAAGAGGCGACGACGTGGCCGCAGACAGCCGGACCGGGACCGGCCCGCGCGACCGGTTCCGCGCGCAGGTCCGCCAGGAAGTGAAGACCGCGGCACTGCGCCAGCTCGCCGAGGGCGGCCCGGAGGCACTGTCCCTCAACGCGATCGCCAAGCAGCTCGGCATGACGGGACCCGCGCTCTACCGCTACTTCGCCAACCGCGACAGCCTGTTGACCGACCTCGTCGTCGACGCCTACGGGGACCTGGCGTCGAGTCTCACCCGGGCCGCCGAGACCGGTCCGGCGGACCCGGCCGCCCGGCTGACCGGGCTGGTCCACGCCTACCGGGCCTGGGCGCTGGCCGAACCGCACCGCTACCGCCTTCTCTTCCGGGCACCGCTCCAGGGCTACGACGCCCAGGCAGCGACCCTGGTCGAGGCCTCGCAGCCGGCCATGGCCGTGCTCCTCGACGCGGTGAGCGCCCTGGCCGAGCCGGATCCGCGGGCCACGGGCGGCGCGGCGGCGCAGTTCCTGGAGTGGCGCGAGCGGCACGGCTTCGAGGGCGTGCCGGAGGCGGTCGCCGCGCGCTCCACCCTGCTGTGGGCCCATCTGCACGGCATGGTCGCCCTGGAGATCGAGGGCAACTTCGCGTCGATGGGCGTCGATCCGTCCTATCTGTACGAGGCCGAGGTGGCGGACTTCGCGCGCTCGCTGTGATCGAGTCCCGAGCACTCGCACAAACGCCCTTCGAACAGCAGAATGAAAGTCCCTCGGGGGCCACCCCCGCCCCTCAAGTCACGTACGGTGTCTACGACTTGACTCCGCACGGCGACTACCGCATCGGGACCGGTCACCCACTCCGGGAGGACTGCGGCATATGTCAGAAGCATGACCGTATCGGGTGTTGCCAAACCACTTACAGTGCGTCGCGGGCTGTGCGACAGTCGTAGCGGTCCTTCCGTCACCGAGGTCGTACCGTCCCCGCATCGGAGTACGTCATGCCACCCCATCTCTCTGCGGACCGCCCAGCCGCCCAGCCGCCCAGCCGCGGCACGGTCGACGCGCTCATCTCGCAGACCCGCGCCCTGCGCGGCGAGGTGGACGCGGTACGGCGTGAGGCTCCCGCCGACGAGGAGGACGCGCAAGGACGCTGGCAGCGCGCGCTCTGCAATCTGGCGCTGCATCAACTGAACGACCTGGACACGCACTTGGCCCAGCTTCGGGACGGACCGACGGAGCTGCCCGTCCCGCTCGAGTCCGCCGCCGCCCCCCGGGCCGCCCCGGCCCCACCCCCGCACGGCTCGCTGCTGAGCCGGGTCGGCAGCGCCGAGTGGAACCTGCTGACGGACGAGGCCAGTTGGTCCGGTGAGCTCTACCAGATCCTGGGCCGCGACGCCGCCGCACCCCCGCTCACCCTCGACGAGCTGCCCTCACTGATCCTCGACGAGGACCGGCCGATGCTGACGGCGATGGTCACCGACTGCCTCATCGACGCCAAACCCATCGACGGGGAGTTCCGCATCGTGCGACCCGACGGCGGCGTGCGGACCGTGCACATGATGGGTGAACCCGTGCTCGACGCCGACGGCAGCACCGCCTCGATGTGGGCCGTGCTGCGCGATGTCAGCGAACTGCGCCGCAGTCAGCGGACGGTGGGCGAGAGCCAGGAGTCCCTCCAACGGCAGCGGCACGTGGCCCGGACCGAGCACCGGCTCGCGGTCGAACTCCAGGAGGCCGTGCTGCCGCCCTGGCGCGGCTCCCTGCGCTTCCCCCGCCAGGGACCCCGGGCGCTGGACGTGGCGGCTCACTATCTGCCGTCGTCGAGCAGCGCACTGATCGGCGGCAACTGGTACGACGCCCTCGAACTCCCCGACGGAGAGACCCTGTTGAGCGTCGGCGACCTCACCGGCCACGGAGTCACCGTGACGTCGGGAATGGCGATGCTGCTCGGCGCCCTGCGCGGCATGTCGGTCGCCGGCACCCAGCCCGGCCAACTCCTCTCCTGGCTCAACCAGTTGCTCGACGCCACCGTCCAGCCCGCTCTGGGCAGCGCCGTCTGCTGCCGCTACGTCCCCGCGACCCGCACCCTGAGCTGGGCACAGGCAGGACACCCCGCCCCGCTGCTGTACCGCGACGGGACGGGGCGCGCGCTGTCCGCACCGGACGGCGTCCTGCTCGGAGCCACCTCCGGCGCCGTCTACGGGCAGGCCGAGGAAAGCCTCCGCGTGGGCGACCTGCTGCTCCTGCACACCGAGGGACTGGTACCCCGGGGAACAGAGACCCCGCACCCGGAGGAGACCGGGAGTCAGGAAGGAGCGAGGGCCGTCCAGAGGCTGCTCGACCTGGCCCCCCGCTTCGGCGAGGCCCGTACGGCCCAGGACTGTGTTCGGATGGTTGTCGAGGAGTTCGGCGGAACCGAGCGCGAGGACGACGCCTGCGTGCTCATCGCCCGGATCGGAGCCTGACGCGGGAGACGCCGAGGACGCCAAGCGCGACGTGGACGGTGGGAACGCCGAGAACACCGGAGCCCGAAGGCACCGGATCCGGACAGGACGGAACAGACGGCCGGAACCTGCGTCCTCCCCTGACGGCGGCCGACGCCGTTGTCAGCCGAGCCACCACGTCCAGGACGCGTGTGCTGCGCTCTAGACGCGCGTGCTGTCGCCGCGCCGGGGCTTGAGCGAACCCTTCGGCAGCGCGAGTTTGATCTCCTCACGCAGATCACTGATCTTCGGATAGCTGGAGTACTGCCCGGTGAGCCGGTACATCTCGCGCAGCCGGTCCCAGGTGCGATGGGAGGAGTTGGAGCCCATCGACGTCAGAGCCAGTCGCGCGTACCGGTCGGCCTGTTCGGGATCGTCGGCGATGAAGCAGGCCGACGCCAGCGAGATGTGGTCGAAGATCTTCGACCGGTCCCGCCCCGACTCCCGCAGTTTCAGCGCCTCCTTGGCGTGACGCTGCGCGATCGCCGCGGCGGCCGGCTCGTGCTCGGCGAGCGTGCGGTAGGCGAGCGCCTGCATGCCGTGCATGTCGGCCTCGTCGAACAACTGCATCCAACTGGGCGGCGGGACGTCCCCGCGGTCGGAGACGAACAGGTCCTCCGCCACACCCAGGGTGCGCCGCATGGCCTGGCCCTTGCCCATGGACGCCTGCGCCCAGGCCTCGATGGTGTGCAGCATCGCCTGGGTGCGGGGCAGTACCTCGTCCCCCGAACCGGACTTGGCGAGCTTCATGAGGTCGAGCGCGTCGTCGGGCCGGCCCAGGTGCACCATCTGGCGGGCCGCCCGGGAGAGCGCCTCCCCCGCACGGGGCCGGTCGCCACCCTCACGGGCCGCGTGGGCGGCGATGACGAAGTACTTCTGAGCCGTGGGCTCCAGGCCGACGTCGTGCGACATCCAGCCCGCGAGGACGGCGAGGTTGGCGGCGACGCCCCACAGGCGCCGCTGGAGATGGTCGGGGTGCCGGTAGGAGAGCATGCCTCCCACTTCGTTGAGCTGGCCCACCACGGCCTTGCGTTGCAGCCCGCCGCCGCGGGATGCGTCCCAGGCCCGGAACACCTCGACGGAGCGCTCCAGTTCCTCGATCTCCTGCGACCCGATGGGGGCGGCCTCATAGCGGTCGAACCCGGCGGAGTCGGCGTGCAGGGGGTCCTCGAACTGCGGAGCGTCGGCCGCGAGGGCCGGATCGTTGCGGAGCCAGTCGTGCATGGCAGGGCTGAGTGCGGATCCCGCGGCGAGCGCGGCACCCGCGCCCACCAAGCCGCGTCGGTTGAGCATGAGGTCCATTCCCGTGAATTCGGTGAGGACCGCGGCGGTTCGGTCGGGCGCCCACGGCATGGCATCGGAATGTTCCACACTCCCGCCGCTCTGCCGTTTCCCCGCGCGCCCGTGCCTGACCAGACCGAGGTCCTCGATGGTCACGACACGGCCGAGACGCTCGGTGAACAGAGCCGCCAGCACTCGCGGCACCGGATCGCGCGGGATCTCTCCCATGTCGATCCACCGCCGCACCCGCGAGGTGTCGGTCGCGAGCTGCGGGTGGCCCATGGCTGCCGCCTGCCGGTTGACCAGCCTCGCGAGTTCACCCTTGGACCAGCCGGCCAGGCCGAACAGGTCCGACAGACGAGTGTTGGGTTGTCCGTTCACGTCAAGCCCCCAGGTTCTCGGCTGATTTCGACAGTAACCGTCTGTCAGTTGCTGAGCGACTATTCGCCAGGGTTCGCCAGGGTGCGCCAGATGGTGTGCCAGTAGGCATCGGGTGTCAGGTAGGAACGCGCCACCCCGACCCGGTTGCCAGGGACATTCCCCAGGATGAACCAGGCGGCCGGGGCGGGCAGCGCGGCAACTCGCAGGCACACGAAGGGATCTGTTTCGCCCATGTACACAGCATCGTCCTCCGTGTCCGCTCCGCCCCGGTCGTTGCACTCTCGCCCGGTGGGCAGCGGCCCTTACCTCGACCCCACGCGTCAGGCGGCTCCCGTGCTCGGTGCCGGCCGGACGCGGCGCGTGCCGGGGCTCGGCACCCCACCGCTCAGCGGGAGACTCGACTTGTCCGGCCCTCAGGGGGCCCAGCTGCGCACGGCGATCGCGTCGGTGCACCGGATCTGTCCGGAGTTCGCTCCGGTCCAGGTGTTGCGCCGCAGCGGACGCTCCGTGCTCCTCGTCGGCACGACGGGGCGCAGCACGGCCGTCGCCAAGTGCTTACTGGACCAATCCCCCGTCTGGGCCGAGCGGAGCCGGCACGAAATAGCTGCATACCGTCTGTTCGTCCGGCACCGCCCGCCTGTGCGGGTGCCCCGGCTGATCGCGGCGGATCCGGACAACTGCACACTGGTGATCGAGCGCATGCCGGGCCGGGTGGCCGCGCTCCAGCGACACCCGGTCGAGTCACCGCCCCGCGCGGACATCCGCGCCGCGCTGAGCGCCATCTGCCGGCTCAACGCCTGGCGGCCGCCGGCCGGGACCTTCAACGCCCCGCTGGACTACGCGGAACGGATCTCCCGCTTCCATGAGCTGGGGCTGCTCACCGACCGGGACATGGGCGACCTGCAGAAGCTGGTGCACGGTATCGCGACGACCTCCGGCCGCCAGGGCATGGGTCAGTTCTGCCACGGCGATGCCCTCCTGTCGAACATCCTTCTCTCACCGGCCGGTCCAGTGCTGGTGGACTGGGAGCACGCGGGCTGGTATCTGCCGGGCTACGACCTGGCGACGCTGTGGGCGGTCCTCGGCGACGCTCCCGTGGCACGCCGTCAGATCAGCCAGCTCGCGCAGTCGGCGGGCCCGGCGGCACGGGACGCCTTCCTGGTGAACCTGATGATCGTCCTGACGCGCGAGATCCGTACGTACGAGATGGCCGTGCAGCGTTCCCTGCACGACGCGGCCCCGGCGGCAGCGGGCCCCACCCACCCGGCTGCCGCGCCGTCCGGCGAGGAACAGCGGCTGCTGCTGAGGCGGCTGCACGACGACTGCCAGATGGCCCGCCGGGCCGTGCGCGCGGCGGTCGGCACTCGCTGAAGGGGGTGGGAGGTCCGCGGTGACGCCGGCACTCGGCGCACCGCGGACCTCCCTCATGTTCACGACCCGCCGTTCGGGGCAATGGTCCAGGCCACTGACGCCCCGCAGGCCGGGAGGCCGTCGCCACGAAACCCCGCTCACCCCACGCTGACATGGGAAATCGCCTCCTCCTGGGCATGATTGACGGATCGTCGGAGAGCCGGTAGCACTGACGCGTTCGGCTCTCGCACGCCCCACCGCGCACGACCGTCCCAGGAGGCTGCTTTGCACTGGTCCGTCACCGAACCCCAGGGCATCACCAGGCACAGACGCGCGCGCAGAACCGCGGGAGCCGTCGCCTCGGCGGCGCTGCTGCTGCCGCTGCTCGGCGCGGCCCCTTCGAGCTCGGCCGAGGAGGCGCCCGCGAACGGACTGCAGGGCGCCTTCACCGCCGCGGCCGCCGAGTACCACGTCCCCTCGAGCGTGCTGCTCGCCGTTTCGTATCTGCAGTCCCGCTGGGACACGCACGCCGGCGCCCCCAGCGTCACGGGCGGCTACGGCCCCATGCACCTGACCGACGCCCGTACGGCGATCGCCGGAACTCCGCACCACGGCGACGGCACGGAGGACGCCCGCGGCGACAGCTCGCGCGCCGCCCTCACGCCCGACACGGCGGTGCCCACGAACGCCCAACTCCCGGCACGGCTGAAGACGTTGACGCAGGCCGCCGACCTCACCGGCCTGCCCGCGGAGCGGCTGCGCACCGACGCGGCGGCGAACGTCGCGGGCGGCGCCGCGCTGCTGGCCGCCGCGCAGCGGGACCTCGGCGAACCCCTGAGCGACGACCCCGCCGACTGGTACGGAGCGGTGGCGCGCTTCTCGGGAGCGGACGACAGCACCACCGCGGCGACCTACGCCGACGACGCGTACGACGTGATGCGCACCGGCGAGTCCCGCATCACGGACACCGGCCGGCGGGTGACGCTCGCCGCCCGGCCCGGGCTGAGCCCCGACACCGCGCAACTGCGCCGTGCGGGACTGCGGACGGCCTCCGCCGACGGCACGGAGTGCCCGAGGAGCGTGTCCTGCGAGTGGATCCCCGCCCCGTACGAGGAGTTCGGAGAGGGCGACTACGGCAACCACGACCTGGGCGACCGGCCCGCCTCGCAGAGCATCAAGTACATCGTCATCCATGACACGGAAGGCACCTGGGACGGGGTGCTGAACCTGGTCCAGGACCCGACCTATGTGTCGTGGAACTACACGCTGCGCTCGACCGACGGGCACATCGCCCAGCATGTGAAGGCCAAGGACGTGGCCTGGCACGCGGGCAACTGGTACATCAACGCGAAGTCGGTCGGTCTGGAGCACGAGGGCTTCCTGACCGCGCCCGACACCTGGTACACGGAGGAGATGTACCGGGCCTCCGCCCGCCTGGTGCGGTATCTCGCCCGGAAGTACGACATCCCGCTGGACCGGCAGCACATCCTCGGGCACGAGAACGTCCCGGGTCCCACGACCTCCACCATCCCGGGCATGCACACGGACCCGGGCCCCTACTGGGACTGGCAGCACTACTTCACCCTCCTCGGCCATCCCTTCCACCCCACGTACGGCAAGGGCGCCGACCTGGTGACCGTCCTGCCCGACTTCGACGCGAACCAGCCTGTGTACACGGGCTGCGTCACCAAGGGCGAGCCCTGCGCCGCGCACGGTTCCGGCGAGGTACGCCTGTACTCCCAGCCGGACGAGAACGCACCGCTGATCCAGGACATCGGCCTGTACCCGAAGGGCGACGCCTCGACGACCGGCGTGAACGACGTCGCCTCGCGGGTCTCCACCGGACAGCGGTACGCGCTCGCCGGACGGGACGGCGACTGGACGGCGATCTGGTACCTGGGCCAGAAGGCCTGGTTCGAGAACCCGCGCAAGCAGCCGACCGCGGTGCGGGCGTCCGGGCCGGCCGTGACACCCAAGGAGGGCCTGGCGGAGATCCCCGTGTACGGCAGGGCGTACCCGGAGAAGGAGGCGTACCCGGCGGGCGTGCCCGTCCAGGCCGTCTCGCCCCTGCCGTACAAGATCCTCGCGGGCCAGCGCTACGCGGCCGGTGACAAGGTACCCGGCGAGTACTTCTACGCGCCGACCTTCGACACCACACCGCACCGGGTCGTGATCGGTACGGACATGTACTACGAGATCCAGTTCGGGCACCGGGTGGAGTTCGTACGGGCGGCGGACGTGGACCTGGTTCCGTAGTCCGTCCGGCGTTCCGGGGCCGGGCCCGTGCGGGGCGGGCCCGGCCTCCGGATCGCCGAAGACAATGACACCGGCAAGCGACCAGGGAAAGTGCCGTCCAGGACAGGTTCGGCCGCGCTCGGGTCAGTTAACGACATGTAACCGCACGCCTGCTCTCCGTACGCTCTGATGGGCCGTTCACGAACACGGCACACCCTGGGGCAGGCATGGGCAACTTCGTCAAAGAGACTTCAGCGCGGCCGGCCGGTGCGGCGGTCCCCCGGCGATGCGAGTGCGGTGGCGAACTCCGCAACGACGCGCCCGCGGGGGCCGAGGAAAGGTTTCGGGGACTGCTGGAGGCGGCACCCGATGCCATGGTCATCGTCGACGACACCGGCACGATCAAACTCGTCAACGCCCAGACCGAGGCCCTCTTCGGCTACACCCGCGAGGAACTTCTGGGCCACCCCGTGGAGCTCCTCGTGCCGAGCCGGTTCCGCTCCCATCACACCTTCCACCGCGACGGATACGCCGACAACCGCCAGGTCCGCCCGATGGGCGCGGAACTCGAACTCCACGGCCTGCGCAAGGACGGCACCGAGTTCCCCGTCGAGATCAGCCTCAGCCCGCTGGAGACCACCGACGGACTCCTCGTCTCCGCCGCCGTCCGCGACGTCAGCGACCGCAAGGCGGCCGAGGAAAGGTTTCGGGGTCTGCTGGAGGCGGCACCCGATGCCATGGTCATCGTCGACGACACCGGAACCATCAGACTCGTCAACGCCCAGACCGAGGCCCTCTTCGGCTACCGCCGCGAGGAGATGCTCGGGCATTCCGTGGACCTCCTCGTACCCGGCCGCTTCCGCGGCCACCACGACCGGCATCGCAACGGGTACACCGACAACCGCCAGGTCCGCCCGATGGGGGCGGGACTCGAACTCCACGGCCTGCGCAAGGACGGCACCGAGTTCCCCGTCGAGATCAGCCTCAGCCCGCTGGAGACCACGGACGGGCTTCTCGTCTCCGCGGCCGTCCGGGACGTCAGCGACCGCAAGCGCGCCGAGGCACGCATCAACGAACTGGCCGGTCTCGTGGAGTCCTCGCAGGACGCGATCCTCGCCAAGACCCTGGACGGTCACATCACCTACTGGAACGCGGCGGCACAGCGGCTGTACGGCTACTCGCGGGCCGAGGTGATGGGCAGGCACGTGTCCCTGCTCGCGACCACGGAGCGGAGCGGCGAGATCGACACGCTCCTCGACCGGCTGCGCAGCGGTGAGAAGGTCGAGCACTTCGAGACCCTGCGGCTGACGCGCTCGGGTGCCCTGCTGGACGTGGACATCACGCTGTGGCCCACCCGGGACGCGGACGGCACGGTGATCGGCGCGTGCGCGATCGTCCGGGACATCAGCGACCGCAAGCGGGCCGAGGCGGAGCTGACCTTCCTGTACGAGCAGCAGCGGCACATCGCCCTCACACTCCAGCGCAGCCTCATGGGAACGCCGCCCGCCATCCCGGGGCTGACCACCGCGAGCCGGTACCGGCCCGCCACGCAGGGAGCGGGCGTGGGCGGGGACTGGTTCGACCTGATCCCGCTGGGCGCCGGCCGGGTCGGGGTGCTGATCGGCGATGTGATGGGCCGCGGTCTGGACGCCGCCGCCGTGATGGGCCAACTGCGCTCGGCCGCGCACGCCCTGGCCAAGACCGGTATGCAGCCCCGCCAGTTGATGCAGGCCCTGGAGGCCGTCGTCGGCGATCTGGATGTGCCCGACCAGCTCGTGACCTGCTGCTATCTGGTCATCTCCGCCGACGCGGGCGAGGTGACGGTCTGCTCGGCCGGGCATCTGCCGACCCTGGTGGCCACGCCCGGCGCCGGTGCCCGGCAGCTCCCCGCGCCGGTGAACGCGCCGCTCGGTGTCGGCGGCATCCTTTACGAGCAGGCGACCTCGGTGATCCCTCCCGGGGCGACACTCGTCCTGTACACCGACGGTCTCATCGAGACGCCCGGCTCTGACATCGAGGACCAGCTCACCGAACTGACCGCCACGCTCGCGGACCTGTTCGCCATCGCGCCCGATCTGGAGAAGGCCGCCGACCATGTGCTGTCGGCTCTGCTGCCTGACTCCGACGGTCACAACGACGACGTCACGCTGCTGCTCACCCGGCTCCCCGACGGGCCGCTGGCCACCGTCAACACCGACCTTCCCGCGGTACCCGAGTCGGTCCCGGAGGGCCGCGCCTTCCTCAGCAAGGCACTCACCGCCTGGGACTGTGTTCCCGCCGGGGACGACGCCCGGCTGCTGCTCTCGGAGGTCCTCACCAACGCCGTACAGCACGCGCAGGGGCCCATCGGCCTGCACCTGTGCCGCAGCGCGACCGACCTGACCGTGGAGATCAGCGACCGCAGTCCGTATCTGCCGCAGCCCCGGACGGCCGGCGAGGACGAGGAGTCGGGACGGGGCCTGATCCTGGTCCGCGCGCTGGCCGACAACTGGGGGGTACGGCCCACCGACGCGGGCAAGACGACCTGGTTCACCCTCAGACTGTGACGCCGGGTGGGGTGTTCGGCCTCAGCCCTGCTGGAACAGTTCCGCCGGGAGCGGCTTCAGAAGTGCGTACAGGTCGTCCGTGATCGGGCGGTCCCAGGCGGCGATGGTCACCAGGACGTTGTCGCTGCGGTCGAACTGGACGCAGGAGATACGCGTCTCGGAGAGCTTCAGCCGGCGCACGATCAGAAGGTTGTCGCCCTGCATCACCGGCATGTCCTCGGTCCCGGTGACGGTCACCTCCTCGTTGTTCTCCAGCGCGATGAGGAGCTGGGCCACCTCGAAGGGGACCTCGTTCTCGGCGACGTCCCGGGCCTGGGAGCCCTCGGGCAGATTGCCGATGATCATCGCGGGACCGCGGCCGCCGAACAGGTCGTACCGCAGGAAGACGCCCTGGCAGCTTCCGTCGGGGGCGGGCAGCAGGCCCGCGCCGAGATTGCCGGGCCAGTCGCCCGGATCCATGGCCAGGACATCGAAGTCGGGCCCGGCGGGCGTGGCGCTGCGGCGGCGGAGGAAGGACATGCCGCAATGGTACGTGCACGGGCGCGTAGCGGGCCCCACGGGCGCTGTACGTACCGGCCCCGCGGACACGGTGGACTCGGGCCCCGCGAACACCGTGCGGCAGGGCCCCGCGGGCGCTGTGCATGCGGGGCCGAGGGCGCCGGCCGTGTCAGGAGATGGCCTGGTCCTCCAGTGCCGCGGCCAGTCCCCGGCGGTCGGTGCCGACCTTGCGGTAGACCGCCGACAGGAGCCGGGCGACGGCGTGCTCGTCGATGTGCAGTTCCTCGGCGATCTGGGCCGGGGTCCGGTCCCGCGCGGTGAGCGAGGCGGCGGTGCGCTCGCGGGCGGTGAGGGCGTCCGTCTCGGTGCTGTGCAGCCGTCGCGGCCGCAGCCCCGCCGAGGCCAGCTCGTCGCGGGCGTCCTCGATCAGTCCGTCGGCACCGCACTGGACCGCCGCGTCGAGGCCGCGGTACAGGTGCTCTGCGGCCTCCCTGGGGCGCCCGGCGCGGCGCAGTTCGGTGCCCAGGGCGATCAGGGAGCAGGCCAGTTCGTAGGCGGCCGGGGAGCTCTCCAGATGGCCGACGGACTCTTCGAGGAGCGGGACGCGGTCAGGGCCCGGGGAGACCTCGGCGGCGACGCGCAGGGCCTGGCCGATCGTGGAGGGGGCGCCGTACTGACGGGCGCGGTTCACCGCTTCGAGTGCCGTGGCTACGGCGCGTTCCGGGGCGTCGTGGCTCTCGGCGCGGGCGAGGTGGAGCTGCCAGGGGCACCATGCGGGGTTGCGCATACCGCGCGTGTCCAGGCGACGGCCGGCGGACGCGAGCTCGACGGCGGCTTCCCTGGCGAGGCCCCGGGCGAGCAGGAGTTCGCCGTACACGGTCTGGGCGTCGGGGAAGGTCACGGCGGCCGGGAACGGCGCGTGGAAGGCGTAGGCCTCGCCGGTGCGCGCGGCCTCCTCGACCTGGCCCCGGGCGAGCAGAACCTGGATGAGGGTGCCCACCGCGTACCAGTGGACGGGTGTGCCGGGCCCGACGCGTTCGGCGAGCCGGAGGCCCGCGCGGACGAAGTCCTCGGCCTCGGCGAGACGGCCCCGGCGGAAGCGGACGTATCCGAGGATCGTGTAGCCGAAGGAGAGGTGGGCGCCGTGCCAGCCCTGGGATTCGAAGTCGGCGATCCCGGTGGCGAAGAGTTCTTCGGTACGGCCCGGCCGGTCGGCGTACATGAAGGTCATGGCGACCAGGACGGGGACCTCGAAGCCGCGGTCGGCCTCGGCCCAGCCGAGGCCGCCGGCCAGGGCGCGCTCGGCGTGGTGGAGGGCGACGGGGGCGGGTTCGCCGCGCAGGGTGGCGTCCCAGGCGCGCAGCCCGATGACGTAGCGCTCGGTGAGGTCGTGGCCGGTGAGCCGGTCGGCGAGGCGGGCGAGGCGCCGGGAGCGGGCCGGCGAGTCGGGTTCGTCGGCGCGGAAGGCGTCCCACATGAACTGCTCGGACTGCATGCGCAGACGTACCCGGGCGTCGCCGGTCACCGGGATCTCGCGGGCGAGGGTCTCGGAGGCCTCGGCGAGGCGGTCGCTGTGGGCGAGCACCTGGGACAGGCGGTAGACGATGTTGTGGCGCAGCTCGGGGTCGGTGATCGGTTCCTCTAGGGCGGCGCGCAGATGGTTGACCGTGGTTCCCGGCTCGGTGAGCAGGGACGCGCAGCCCAGTTCGTACAGGACGGCGGCGCGGTCCTCGAAGGGCGGCGGTTCGCGCAGGGCGCGGGCGAGGTAGCGGCGGGCGGCGTCGGGGGCTCCGGCGCGCTGGGTCTCGCGGGCGGCGGCGCGCAGTTGCTGGACGATCCAGGTGTCGCCGTCCGGGTGGGTCTCCATGAGGTGGCGGGCGGCGGCGGCCGGGCCGAGTCCTTCGTCGATCACGCACCAGGCGGCCTGGCCGTGCAGGGCGACGCGGACGCTTCCGGGGATGTCGCGGTAGACGGCGGTGGCGATCAGCGGGTGGACGAATTCGAGGGGGTCGGCGCCGGTCAGGATGCGGGCGATGCGCAGGGCGTCCGCCGCGTCGGCGGCCTCCTCCGAGCCGAGTCCCGCGACGGCGGCGGCGAGGGAGGGGCGGATCTCGGTGCCGAGCACGGCGCAGGCCCAGGCGAAACGGACGGTCGCGGTGCCGAGGCGTTCGAGGCGGGCGACGATGCCGCTGCCCTTGACGGCGGCGGCGAGGTCGCGCAGGAGGTGTGCTCCGTCCTCGGTCGGGGTGAGCCCGCGGTCCCGGACCTTGGCGGTCAGTTCGACGGCCTCGAACGGGTTGCCCGCGGTGACCGCCCAGCACTCGCGGCAGAACGCGTCGTCGGCCTGGGTGCCGAGGTCTTCCCGGACGAGCCGGGCGACGGCGGCCGCACTGAGCGGTTCGAGGCCGATGGGGCGCTGTCCGGCACGGCCGGGCAGTCCCCTGAACGCCTCGGCGTGTTCGGGCAGTTCGTCCGGGCGGTAGGCGACGACGAGCAGCAGGGGGAGCTGTTCCGCGCGGGGTGCGAAGGCGGCGAGCCAGCTCAGTGATTCGGCGTCGGCCCAGTGCGCGTCGTCCAGGAGGAGCACCATGGGGGCTCGCTGCACGGCGAGGTGGGTGAGCACCCAGTCGAGTCCGGCGCGCAGGCCCTGCTGGTCGGGCGGGGCGCCCTCGGACGGCGCGCACAGGCCGAGCGCGGGGCCGACGATGGCGTACCAACTCCCCAGGGAGGAGCGGAGTTCGGCCTCGGAGTACCGGGCGAGCTGCGGTTGCAGGAGCTGGCGGGCGACGTGGAAGGCGACCCGCTGTTCCTGTTCACCGCCGCGCGCGCTCAGCACGGTGCAGCCCTTGGCCGCGGAGCGCCTGCGGATCTCGCCGAGGAGGGTCGTCTTGCCGATGCCGGCGCGTCCGGCGAAGGTCAGGAGCGCGCCGCGGGAGCGGCCCGGCGGCTCGCCGGGTTCCCGGCGCAGGCCGACCAGATCGCTCAACGCCTCGTCCGTGGCCGAGAGTTCACTCTCGCGCTCGAAGAGCGTCCGACGGCTGCGAAGGCTTCGTTGCCCCATGATCACCCCCTGCCACGATCGCGCGTCCGCGCGGGGAGCGGATGCGCACCGTGACCTACAGGCACCTCAGCGTACGCCCCGATCATCCACGGGGCAGCCTGTTCGGACGCTCCTGGTCGGAACCTCTCGCGCGACGGCGGGGCCGCGGGAGGACCGGACGGCGGGCGGCCTCCCGGGCGCGGGGACCCCGGCCGCCGCCCTTCCTCACTCTGGGGGCGGCGGAGCGGGTTCCGGCGGTCGTCGGTTCAGGTCAGGTCGAACTCCCCCTCGCGGGCCCCCGATACGAACGCCCCCCACTCCGCGGGCGTGAAGATCAGGGAAGGACTCTGCGGGCGGCCACTGTTGCGCATCGCGATGAAGCCCTCGACGAAGGCGATCTGGACATCACCCCGCCCTCGGCTGCTGGACTGCCAGTCGGCCTTGCTGAGGTCCAGCTCCGGCTTGTCCCAGCCCGCGAGCGGGTGCTGCTCGATGGTGCTCTCGGCCACGTCCTGCTCCTCCCGGTTCGTCGTCCGCGGCCAGCCTAGCGATCGGTCCCTGCCGCGCACAGGCCATGAGGGAGGGACGGTGTCAGGAGGTGGGCGGCGCGGCGCCGACCAGCCACATCGAGAAGAACTGGGATCCGCCGCCGTAGGCGTGGCCGAGCACCCTGCGGGCCCCGTCGACCTGGTGCTCTCCTGCCTGGCCGCGCACCTGGAGGGCCGCTTCGGCGAAGCGGATCATGCCGGAGGCGCCGATCGGGTTGGTGGAGAGGACCCCGCCCGACATGTTGACGGGCAGGTCGCCCTCCAGTTCGGTCACGCCGGACTCGGTGAGCTTCCAGCCCTCGCCCTCGTCGGCGAAGCCGAGGTTCTCCAGCCACATGGGCTCGTACCAGGAGAACGGCACGTACATCTCGACGGCGTCGATGTCGCGGCGGGGGTCCGCGATCCCGGCCTGGCGGTACACGTCGGCCGCGCAGTCCTTGCCGGCCTGCGGGGAGACGAAGTCCTTGCCGGCGAAGAGGGTCGGTTCGCTGCGCATCGCGCCGCCGTGCATCCAGGCGGGCGGGCGCGGTGAACGGGCGGCGCCGGCACGGTCGGTGAGGATCATCGCGCAGGCCCCGTCGGAGGAGGGGCAGGTCTCCGAGTAGCGGATCGGGTCCCAGAGCATGGGCGAGGCCTGGACCTTCTCCAGGGTGATGTCGTGCTCGTGCAGGTGCGCGTACGGGTTCTTCAGCGCGTTGCGGCGGTCCTTGTAGGCGACGAGCGAGCCGACGGTGTCGGGTGCGCCGGTGCGCCGCATGTAGGCGCGTACGTGCGGTGCGAAGAAGCCGCCCGCGCCGGCGAGCAGCGGCTGCTGGAAGGGGATGGGCAGGGACAGGCCCCACATGGCGTTGGATTCGGACTGTTTTTCGTAGGCGAGGGTCAGGACCGTTCCGTGGACGCGGCCGGCGACGAGGTTGGTGGCGACGAGGGCTGTCGATCCGCCGACGGAGCCCGCCGTGTGCACCCGGAGCATGGGTTTGCCGGTCGCGCCGAGCGCGTCCGCGAGATACAGCTCGGGCATCATGACGCCCTCGAAGAAGTCGGGCGCCTTGCCGATGACGACGGCGTCGATGTCGGCCCACGTCAACTCGGCGTCCGCCAGGGCGCGCTGGGCGGCCTCGCGGACGAGTCCGGCGATGGACACGTCCCGGCGTGCCGCCACGTGCTTGGTCTGGCCGATGCCTACGACGGCCACGGGTTCCTTGCTCATCGGGCGTCCCCCTCGAGTACGGCGACCAGGTTCTGCTGGAGGCAGGGGCCGGAGGTGGCGTGGGCGAGTGCCCGGTCGGACTCCCCGCGGTGGACGCGGGCGGCGGCCTCGCCCATGCGGATGAGTCCGGCCGCCATGATCGGGTTGGCGGCGAGTGCGCCTCCCGAAGGGTTGACGCGCACGCTGTCGTCGAGCCGCAGCGCCTTGCGCAGGACGACTTCCTGGGAGGTGAAGGGGGCGTGCAACTCGGCCGTGTCGACGGGCCGTTCGAAGACTCCGGCCCGTTCGGCGGCCAGCCGGGTGGACGGGGAGTCGGTCAGGTCGCGTACTCCGAGGGCGTGGGGCTCGATACGGTGGTCGATGCCCCGGATCCAGGCGGGCCGCTCGCACAGGTCGCGGGCCCGGTCCCCGGCCGCGAGGATCACGGCGGCGGCGCCGTCGCCGATGGGCGGACAGTCGCCGGTGCGCAGGGGTCGTACGAGATAGTCGCCCTGAGGCACCGAACCGCGGAGCTGGGCATGGGAGTTGGCGCTCGCGGAGACCCGGCTGCGGGCGGCGACGGAGGCGAGTTCCGCCTCGTCGGTCTCGCCCGCGTCGATGAGCGCCCGCGCCTGGAGAGCGGCGAGGGCGACCGAGTCGGGCCACAGCGGGGCCAGGTAGTACGGGTCCAACTGCCGTGTCAGGACGTCGCGTACGGAGCCGGGCGAGGACTTGCCGTAGGAGTAGACGAGCGCGGTGTCGGCGTCCCCGGTGAGCAGTTTGGTCCAGGCCTCGTACAGCGCCCAGGCGCCGTCCATCTCGACGTGCGACTCGGAGATCGGCGGCCAGGGGCCGACGCCGTCGAGCGCCATGGTGAAGGAGAAGGCGCGGCCCGCGAGGTAGTCGGTGGAGCCGGAGCAGGTGAAGCCGATGTCACCGGCCCGCAGGCCCGTCCGGTCGCGGACCTCGTGCAGGACGGGGAGGAGCATCTCCACCTCGGAGAGCTCGTCGGAGGTGCGCCGGTGGTCGCTCTGCGCGAAGGCGACGACGGCGATGTCCCTGGCGGTCGGCATCTACAGCATCTCCTTGTACGTCTCGTAGTCCGCGTCGGGTTCTCCGGTGGGCCGGTAGTGGTCGGGATGGCGGCCCCCCTCGGACCACACGGGCTCCACGCGCAGACCCATGCGGACCTCGTCGTAGGGGATGCCGCCGATCCGGCCGTGCAGCGCGAGTCCGGCGCCGTCGAGCGCGATGTGCGCGTATACGTACGGGACTTCGATGTCGAGGTTCTTCGCCTTGATGTTGACGATGCAGTACGTGGTGACGGTGCCGCGTGGGCCGACCTCGACCTGTTCGGAGGTGGCCACCCCGCAGGTGGGACAGGCGCCCCTGGACGGGACGTACACCTTGCGGCAGGAGGGGCACCGTTCACCGAGGGTCCGCCGCTCGGCGAGGCCCGCGATGTAGGCGGCCTGGGCGCGGCCCGGCGAGTAGACGTAGTCGAGCCGTGCGGGGGCGACGATCCCGGTCACCATGTCCTCGAACCGGCCGTCGTGGCCCCCGGGTTCGTCCGGTTCCCCGTCGTACGGCTCGAAACAGGCGATGTCCGTGATGGCGCCGGAGCGCTCGCCGGCCCAGCGGATCCGGACACGCATGCCGGTGCGCACGGCGTCGGGGCCGGGAGCGTCGAGGGCGTGCAGCAGGGCGGTGTCGGCGCCGTCGAGCGTGACCAGGACCCAGGCGAAGGGGGTGCCGAGGGGCTGGCCGCGGCGGGGTTCGTGGTTCCAGGCCCAGGTGGTGACGGTGCCGGTGCGGGCGACCTCGACGAGGTCGGACAGCTCCTCGGCGGTGAGGGGGTCGTACTCGACGGGTGGGACGAGGGTGCGTCCGTCGGCGGTCCGTACACCGAGGACGACCTGCTCGCGCAGACCCGTGAGGAAGGCGCTCTGCACGGGTCCGAGCGAGCGGGTGAAGGGGAACTCGACGACGAGGGGGGCTTTGAGGACTTCGGGCATCCCGGATCTCTCCTTCCAACGGCCGGTCGTGCCGTGTCCGCGGGGCGGACGGGGCACGTCCGGGGCCGGGCTTGCGGGTCAGGCCCGCCGATAGACGGGCGGGCGCTTCTCGGCGAAGGCCCGGGAGCCTTCCTTGGCGTCTGCCGTGTCGAACACCGGCCAGCCACGCCGCAGTTCGGCGGCGAGACCGTCGGTCTCGGTCAGTTCGGCGGTCTCGTACACGGACGCCTTGACGGCCTCGACGGCGAGCGGCCCGCAGGCGTTGATCTGCTCGGCGACGGCGAGCGCCTTGTCCAGCGCCGTCCCGTCGGGCACCACATGACCGATCAGCCCGATGTCCGCGGCCTCCCGGGCGGTGTACGGGCGTCCCGTGAGCAGCATTTCGAGGGCGTGGGTGCGCGGGATCTGGCGTTGCAGCCGCACCGTCGAACCGCCGATCGGGAAGAGTCCGCGCCTCACCTCGAAGAGCCCGAAGGTCGCGGAGGCGCCCGCGACCCGGATGTCGGTGCCCTGGAGGATCTCCGTGCCGCCCGCGACGCAGTACCCCTCGACGGCCGCGATCACCGGTTTGCGGGGGCGGTGGTGGCGCAGCATGGCCTTCCAGTGCAGATCGGGGTCGGCCTTGAGGCGGTCCCGGTACTGCTCGCCCTCCATGCCCCGGCCGGCCAGCGCCTTGAGGTCCATCCCGGCGCAGAAGGCACCGCCCGAGCCGGTGAGCACGATCGAGCGGATCGCGTCGTCCTCGTCGGCCTCGACCCAGCCGTCGTACAGGCCGACCAGCATCGGCAGCGAGAGCGCGTTCCTGGCCTCGGGCCTGTTGAGCGTGAGCACCAGTGTGGCGCCTTCGCGTTGCACGGTGAGGTGTTCGGTCCCACCCATGGGCGTCCTCCCGTCTCGGATGCGAGAACAGGTTGCAGGAGCCGTCCGTCCAGTACAAGGGTTTTCTGACAGACAGTCAGATTTCTTCTGCCGGGACCCTTCCCACTTGGGTCGGGCTTTGCTCTGATGACCGTCGGGTCCGGGGCGGACACGCCCTGGCGGCGCCCGGCCACGGACGTGCACGGTCAGGAGGAGCGGTGGAGTACAACCTTGCGGACCTGTTCGAGTCGGTCGTCGACGTGGTCCCGGACCGCGAGGCGCTGGTCCACGTCGACCTCCCGGGCACGGGCGCCGAGCGCCGTCTGACGTACGCGGAGCTGGACGCGGCCGCGAACCGTGTGGCGCACCATCTGATCGACAGCGGGATCCGCCCCGGCGAGCATCTCGGCCTCCATCTGTACAACGGCGTCGAGTACTTGCAGACGGTGCTGGCCTGCCTGAAGGCGCGGATCGTTCCGGTCAA
Organism: Streptomyces sp. NPDC005070; assembly: GCF_053600395.1. Classification (NCBI taxonomy): domain Bacteria; kingdom Bacillati; phylum Actinomycetota; class Actinomycetes; order Kitasatosporales; family Streptomycetaceae; genus Streptomyces; species Streptomyces sp. NPDC005070. The sequence continues at coordinate 68,065 of NZ_JBSFZS010000010.1, forward strand.
CGTCAACTACCGCTACGTGGAAGAAGAGTTGGCCTACCTCTACCAGGACGCGGACCTGGTGGCGCTGGTCTTCGACGCGGAGTTCACCGACCGGGTGGCGGCGGCTCGGCCACGGGCACCGCGGCTGCGCCATCTCGTCCGCGTGGGGGCCGCCGCACCCGGAGCGGGCACGGTGGACACGGCGGGCCCGGCAGGCGTCGAAGGCGCGGTGGGCACGGAGGACCCGGCAGGCGTCCAAGGCGCGGGGGGCGTCGTGGACTTCGGGGACGCCGAGGCCGCCGGTTCTCCGCTGCGCGGATTCTCCCCGCGCTCCGCGGACGACCAGTTCATCATCTACACCGGCGGTACGACGGGGATGCCCAAGGGCGTCATGTGGCGGCAGGAGGACCTCTTCTTCGCGGGCCTCGGCGGGGGCGCGCCGACCGGCGATCCGGTGACCAAGCCGGAGGAGCTCGCCGAACGCGTCGCGGCCGGCGGTGCCGGCATCACCTTCTTCCCCACTCCCCCGCTGATGCACGGCACGTCGACGCTCACCGCGTTCATCGGCTTCAACTTCGGTCAACGGGTCGTGCTGCACCGCAAGTTCTCACCCGAGGACGTCCTGCGGACGATCGAGAAGGAGAAGGTGACCAGCGTGTCGCTGGTCGGCGACGCGATGCTGCGGCCCCTGATCGACGCGCTGAACGGCCCCCTGAAGGGCACGGACTGTTCCGCCCTGTTCAGCGTCTCCTCGTCCGGCGCGATCATGTCGGACACCGTGCGCGAACAGTTCCAGGCACTCGTCCCGAACGTGATGCTGCTCAACAACTTCGGCTCCTCGGAGTCCGGCTTCAACGGCACCGCGACGGCCGACTCCGGCCCCGAGCGCGGCTTCCGCATCCGCGTCAACGCCCGTACGCAGGTGGTGGATCCGGTGACGTACGAGCCGGTCGCGGCGGGCGAGCCGGGTCGGGTCGCGCAGCGCGGCCATGTGCCTCTCGGCTACTACAACGACCCGAAGAAGACCGCCGAGACGTTCTTCCGCAAGGGCGACGAACGCTGGGTGCTCCTCGGCGACATGGCCACGGTCGACGACGAGGGCATCGTCATCGTCCTCGGCCGCGGCTCGCAGTGCATCAACACCGGCGGCGAGAAGGTGTACCCGGAGGAGGTCGAACAGGCCCTGAAGTCGCATCCGGACGTGTACGACGCCCTGGTCGCCGGAGTGCCCGACCCGAAGTGGGGCAGCCACGTGGCGGCCGTCGTCCAGGTCCGCGAGGGCGCGCCGCGTCCGTCGCTCGACGACATCCAGACGCACTGCCGCGCCCGGCTGGCCGGGTACAAGGTCCCGCGCCAATTGGTGATCACGAACTCCATCCAGCGCTCACCGAGCGGCAAGGCCGACTACCGGTGGGCCCGGGAGGTGGCCGTGGCGGCGGACCTGTAACCGCCGGCGGTGTCATGCGCCTGGAACTCGCGACGTACTCTGTGCGCGGCCGGCCCCCTTTGAACCAGAGGTGGCCGATGGCCGTACGGGGGATGACGGACGCGCCTCCGTCGCACCAGCACCGGGTTATGTACGGAAGGACTTCGGGTGTCGCACCACACACCTCCTCGTCAACTGCCGGATGTCGACGCGGGTCCGGACCCCGACGCGACGGCGACGGACAGAACCCGTGAGGAGTCCGGGACGGACGAACGGACCGGGGCGCACACGAGTTCCGGGACCGAGGAGCGGGCCGAGGAGACGGCCGGCGACGAAATGTCCGGCGTCACCGGAGTCGACCCCACCGTCCCCCACCCCGCCGACGACCAGTCCCCCGGTACGCGGCCTGCCGATGCGGAACCGACGGGCACGCAGGCCGCCGCCGACGAACCCACCGTCGCGCGAGTGGCAACCGACGAAGCCACCCCCGAGGCCGCCGACGGGCATCCCGTCGACCCCGCGTCCGCGGGCGAGGCCGAGCCGGACACGGACGTCGCCTCCGCCGTCCGCCCCGGATGGTTCGGCCGGCGCCGGGCGTGGGCCGCTCGGGCCGCGCGGGTGGGCACGACCGTCCTGGCCGGTGCGCTGGTGATCACGATCCTCATCGTGCCCAACCGCCTCGACTGGATGAGTGTCCGGGCGTTCCTCCGCCTCCCGGTCGAAGCCGTCTACCTCGCGGCCGTCCTGCTCGTCCTGCCGGCGCGGGCGCGGCGGATCACGGCCGGAGTCCTCGGGGCGCTCCTCGGGCTGTCCGGCATCCTCAAGTGCCTCGACATGGGCTTCCGCCAGACCCTGGCCCGGCCGTTCGACCTGGTCTTCGACTGGGTTCTGCTGAGCGACGGGGCGGACTGGGTGAAGGACTCGTTCGGGCGCTCGGGCGAGGTGCTGGCGGTGGTCGGGATGATCGTCCTGGTCATCGCCGTGCCCGCCCTCAGCGTGCTCGCGATGTTGCGGCTGGCGAACGTCCTGGCCCGGCACCGCGCCGGGGCGGTGCGCGCCACGCTCGTCCTCGGCGTCGCGTGGGTCGTCTGCTTCACCATGGGCGCACGGACCGGCGGCGTCACGATCGCCACCAAGGGCTACACCCAGTACCTCTCCAACCGTGTGCAGTACGTCCGCGACGGCCTCGGCGACGCCGACGTCTACAAGAAGCAGCTGGCCGTCGACGCCTTCGCCGAGACCCCGTCCGACCAGTTGCTGACCGGGCTGCGCGGCAAGGACGTGATGGTGACGTTCATCGAGAGCTACGGCCGCGTGGCGATCGACGATCCGACGATGGGGCCGGAGGTCGACGCGACGCTCAGGGAGGGCGGCGCGAGGCTGAAGGCGGCGGGCTTCGCGGCACGCAGCGGCTGGCTCAGGTCGCCGGTGACGGGCGCCGGAAGCTGGCTCGCCCACTCGACGTTCCTGTCCGGCACCTGGGTCGAGAATCAGCAGCGGTACCGGTCCCTGACCACCAGCGACCGCGCCACCCTCACCAGCTACTTCCGGAAGACCGGCGCCTGGCGCACGGTCGGCATCGTCCCCGGCGTGCGCAAGTCCTGGCCCGAGGGCAAGTACTTCGGCCTCGACCACATCTACGACTCGACGCACCTCGGCTACCAGGGCCCGTACTTCAGCTGGACGCCGGTGCCGGACCAGTTCAGCCTGGAGTCCTTCCAGAAGCTGGAGCACGGCAAGAAGAACCGCGACCCGATCATGGCGGAGATCATCCTCGCCTCCAGCCACAACCCCTGGTCCCCGATCGCCCACACGATCGACTGGAACGACCTCGGGGACGGCAAGATCTTCTACAAGATCAAGAAGGAGGGGACGAACCCCACGGAGGTCTGGAAGAGCTCGAAGCGGGTGCGGACCGAGTACCGCAAGGCCATCCAGTACTCCCTGGACAGCCTGACCCAGTGGATGCAGCGCTACGGCGACGACGACACCGTCCTCGTCTTCCTCGGCGACCACCAGCCCAACCCCACCGTCACGGGCGGCACCTCCGACAAGGACGTACCCGTCACCATCGTCGCCCGCGACCCGAAGGTGCTGGACCGTATCTCCGGCTGGGGCTGGACGGACGGGCTCAAGCCCGCGGCCGACGCGCCGGAGTGGGCGATGGACAAGTTCCGCGACCGCTTCATGACCGCGTACGGCTCGCATCCGGGCACGGCGGGCTCGACCGCGTCGCACTGACGGACCCGGGGGCCACCGCCCCCGTCCGTCCGGGTCCCCTCCGGTCCGTCCGGGTCCACTCCGGTCCGAACACAGCGGGCCCGCAGCCACACCGGCTGCGGGCCCGCTGCGCTGTTTCCGGACATCCGTGAACCCGGCGGCCGCGGAACCCCGGATCCCGGCCCCGCCCATTGACCCCGGTGGTTCACGAATCTAATCTGTGTTCTCATACATAGACAGCATCTGCATACAGGGATGAGGCTCATGGCAGGGTTCAGCGCGGATCCGGGCAGCGTGGTCGAGCGGCTGCGGGACGGCATGGCGGGCGGGGTCCTGTCGTTCCCGCTCACGAGCTTCACGGCGGACGGCGACCTCGATGTGGAGTCCTGTCGGACCTACCTCACCACCCAGCTCGCCACGGCCCCGGGCGCGGTGTTCCCCGCCTGCGGGACCGGCGAGTTCAGCGCGCTGGACGAGGACGAGTACCGTGCGGTCGTCACCGCCACGGTCGAGATCGCGGACGGCCGCATGCCCGTGGTCGCGGGCACCGGCTACGGATGGGCGCAGGCGCTGCGCTTCGCCCGGATCGCCGAGGAGGCCGGCGCGGACGCCCTCCTCGTGCTGCCCCACTACCTCGTCGAGGCCCCCGAGTCCGGCCTGGTCGAGCAGGTGCGCCGGATCGCCGCCGGCACACGGCTCCCGCTCATCGCCTACCAGCGCGGCCCGGTCGCCTTCTCCCCCGAGGGGCTGCGGGCCCTCGCGGCCGTCCCGGGCGTCATCGGACTCAAGGACGGCCACAGCGACCTCGACCGGCTCCAGCGCCTCACGCTCGCGGCGCCCGACGGCTTCCTGTTCTTCAACGGGGCCGCCACCGCCGAGATCCAGGCCCGCGCGTACGCCACTGTCGGCGTCCCCGCCTATTCGTCGGCCGTCCACGCCTTCGCTCCCGAGATCGCCGGCGCCTTCTTCACCGCTCTGCGCGCCGACGACGAGGCGACCGTGAACAAGCTGCTGCGCGACTTCTACGTCCCGCTCGTCGAACTGCGCGACAAGGTGCCCGGCTACGCCGTGTCCCTGGTCAAGGCCGCCGCCCGGCTGCGGGGCCTGCCCGTCGGCCCGGTGCGCGCGCCGCTCACCGATCCCGGACCGGCCGATCTGGCGGACCTGGAGCGGATCCTCGACGCCGGACTGGCCCTCGTCGGAGCCGTGCGCCGGCCCGCCTGAAGCAGGCGAGGGACGGCCCGGCGGGGCACGGGGCGGACCGGCCCTCGGCCACGCCCGCCGCCGTCATCCTGGGATTCCCCAGCACCGGTCAGCCATCGCCCCTCGTCCACAAGGAATGTGATGAAGCGTCAGCAACCGACGATCACCGAGTTCTCCGTCTACCCCGTCGCCGGACGGGACTGCATGGAGCTGAACCTGTCGGGCGCCCACGGTCCGTACTTCACCCGCAATGTCGTGGTCCTCAAGGACTCCGAGGGGCGGACCGGGCTCGGCGAGGTGCCGGGCGGGGAGAAGATCACCCGGACGCTGCGCGACGCCGGGGCTCTGGTCCTCGGCACCGAGGTGGGCGACTACCAGCGCGTTCTGCGCGAGATCGGGGACCGGTTCGGCGACCGCGACGCGGGCGGCCGCGGCGCCCAGACCTTCGACCTGCGCACGACCGTCCACGCCGTCACCGCCGTCGAGTCGGCCCTTCTCGACCTGCTCGGACAGCACCTCGACGTGCCGGTCGCCGCACTCCTCGGAGACGGGCAGCAGCGTGACCGGGTCCGGGTGCTCGGCTACCTCTTCTTCGTCGGCGACCCGGACCGCACGGATCTGCCGTACGTCCGCGAGCGCGACGCGGACGTGGACTGGTACCGCCTGCGGCACGAGCGGGCCCTGACGCCCGGCGCGATCGTCCGGCAGGCCGAGGCCGCCCACGCGCTGTACGGATTCCGCGACTTCAAGCTCAAGGGCGGTGTCCTGGAAGGCGCCGAGGAGGTCAGGGCCGTACGCACGCTCAAGGACCGCTTCCCCGAGGCCCGCGTCACGCTCGACCCCAACGGCGCCTGGTCGCTGCGCGAGGCGATCGAGCTGTGCGGGCCCCTGGTCGGCACGCTCGCCTACGCCGAGGACCCCTGCGGCGCCGAGGACGGCTACTCGGGGCGGGAGATCCTGGCCGAGTTCCGCCGGGCGACGGGACTGCCGACGGCGACCAATATGATCGCCACGGACTGGCGGCAGCTCACCCACGCCCTGGCGCTCCAGTCGGTCTCGATCCCGCTCGCCGACCCGCACTTCTGGACCATGCGGGGCTCGGTGCGGGTGGCCCAGCTCTGCAACGCGATGGGCCTGACCTGGGGCTGCCACTCGAACAACCACTTCGACATCTCGCTCGCCATGGTCACCCACTGCGGAGCCGCTGCGCCGGGCCCGTACAACGCGCTCGACACGCACTGGATCTGGCAGGAGGGCCTGGAACGGCTCACGGTCGACCCGCCGCGCATCGTCGGCGGCGAGATCGCGCTGCCGGACGCACCCGGCCTCGGCGTCGAGCTGGACATGGACCGGCTGCTGGCGGCGCACGAGCTCTACCTGAAGGAGGCCCTCGGCGCCCGGGACGACGCCGTCGCCATGCGCCAACTGGTTCCCGGCTGGGAGTTCGACCCCAAGCGGCCCGCCCTGGTGCGCTGAACCGGCGCCCGGACCCGGACCCGCTGCGTGAAAAGCGCCACCGACCCCTTGCACTGACAGCGGACACCTGAATTACTGTCCGGAACAGAACGACCGAATGATCGGTCGTCCACTATGGCACGGTTGGCGAGGGAGAGGGCGCGATGGCGGGCTCGACGGACTCGAAGGGCCTGCTCGACGCGGGCGAGCGGCTGGACGCGGAGGCGCTGCGGACGCTCCAGCTCGAACGGCTGCGCGCGTCGCTGCGCCACGCCTACGAGAACGTCCCCTTCTACCGGGAGTCCTTCGACAAGGCCGGGCTGCGCCCCGACGACTGCCGCTCGCTCGCCGACCTGGCCCGGTTCCCCTTCACGACGAAGGCGGACCTGCGGGAGAACTACCCGTACGGGATGTTCGCCGTACCGCAGGACCGGATCCGGCGGCTTCACGCGTCGAGCGGGACGACCGGCCGTCCCACGGTCGTCGGCTACACGGAGAACGACCTGTCCATGTGGGCCGACATGGTGGCCCGTTCGATCCGCGCGGCGGGCGGCCGGCCCGGTGACAAGGTTCATGTCGCCTACGGCTACGGGCTGTTCACGGGCGGACTCGGCGCCCACTACGGCGCGGAGCGGCTCGGCTGTACGGTGATCCCCGCGTCCGGCGGCATGACGGCGCGTCAGGTCCAGCTCATCCAGGACCTGAAGCCCGAGATCATCATGGTGACCCCCTCGTACATGCTGACCCTCCTCGACGAGTTCGAGCGCCAGGGCGTGGACCCGCGTGGCACCTCGCTGCGGGTCGGCGTGTTCGGGGCCGAGCCGTGGACCGAGGCGATGCGCCGCGAGATCGAGGAGCGGTTCGCGATCGACGCGGTGGACATCTACGGCCTCTCGGAGGTCATCGGCCCCGGCGTCGCCCAGGAGTGCGTGGAGACCAAGGACGGTCTGCACATCTGGGAGGACCACTTCTACCCCGAGGTCGTCGACCCCTTCACCGGTGAGGTGCTGCCGGACGGCGCGGAGGGCGAACTGGTCTTCACCTCGCTCACCAAGGAGGCCATGCCCGTGATCCGCTACCGGACACGGGACTTGACGCGGCTGCTGCCCGGTACGGCGCGGGTCTTCCGCAGGATGGAGAAGATCACCGGGCGCAGTGACGACATGGTCATCCTGCGCGGGGTCAATCTCTTCCCCACGCAGATCGAGGAGATCGTGCTGCGGACACCGGGCGTCGCCCCGCACTTCCAGCTCCGGCTGACCCGCGAGGGCCGCCTCGACGCCCTCACCGTACGGGCGGAGGCCCGGTCCGGCGCCACCCCCGAAGCGCGCGAGGCGGCGGCGCGGGCGATCACCGCGGGCATCAAGGACGGGATCGGTGTCTCGGTCACGGTGGAGATCGTCGAACCGGAGTCCCTGGAACGGTCGGTGGGCAAGCTGAAGCGGATCGTGGACCTGCGCCCGCGCGCCTGACCGACCGCGGACAGGGCCGCGGGGGCTCCTGACACCCCCCGCGGCCCTGTCCGCCACGACACGCCCTAGGCCCGGCCGAACCGGTCCCGCAGTTCCCGCTTCAGGATCTTCCCGCTGGCGTTGCGCGGCAGTTCGTCCACGAACAGGACCCGCTTGGGCGCCTTGAAGTGGGTGAGCTTCTCGCGTGCGTGGGCGATCAGTTCGTCCTCGGTGACCTCACCCCGGGGGACGACGACCGCGGTGACGGCCTCGATCCAGCGCTCGTCGGGCAGCCCGACGACGGCGACCTCGGCGACCCCCTCATGGGTGTACAGGGCGTCCTCGACCTGTCGTGAAGCGACCAGGACACCACCGGAGTTGATGACGTCCTTCACCCGGTCCACCACGGTGAAGTATCCGTGGGCGTCGCGCACGGCGAGGTCGCCCGAGTGGAACCAGCCGTCGCGGAACGCCTCGGCGGTCTCCTCGGGCTTGTCCCAGTACCCCTCGCACAACTGCGGTGAGCGGTAGACGACTTCGCCCGGTGTCCCGTCCGGCACGTCCTTGCCGTCCTCGTCGACGACCCGTGCGTCCACGAACAGCACCGGAGTTCCGCACGAGTCCATCCGGCCCTTGTGCTCGTCGGGTCCGAGGACGGTGGCCAGAGGACCGATCTCGCTCTGGCCGAAGCAGTTGTAGAAGGCCAGCTTCGGCAGCCGTTCGCGCAGCCGTTCCAGGACGGGGACCGGCATGATCGACGCCCCGTAGTACGCCTTGCGCAGGCCGCTCAGGTCGCGTTCGGCGAAGTCGGGACGGTTCGACAGCCCGATCCACACGGTGGGCGGGGCGAACAGGCTGTCCGCGCGGCCCGCCTCGATCAGGTCGAAGATCTGTCCGGCGTCCGGCGCGTCGAGGATCGTGTTCGAGGCGCCGACCGCGAGGTAGGGCAGCAGGAACACATGCATCTGCGCCGAGTGGTAGAGCGGCAGCGAGTGCACCGGGAGGTCACCGGCGCTCAGATCGAGGGCCGTGATCGCGCTCAGGTACTCGTGCACCAGGGCGCGGTGCGTCATCATCGCGCCCTTGGGCAGCGCGGTGGTGCCCGAGGTGTAGAGGAGCTGGACGAGCGTGTCGCCGCGGGGCTCGTCACCGTCGTACGGGCGGGCCGCCTCCAGTCGCAGAAGGAGCGAGTCGTCGGCGTCGCGCAGCGGCAGGGTCCGTACGCCCTCCGGGAGCCGGCCGGCGAGGTCGGGGTCGGTCAGGACCAGGGCGCATCCCGACTGGCCGACGATGTAGGCGAGATCGTCACCGGTCAGGTTCTGGTTCACGGGCACATGAACGAGTCCCGCGCGGGCGCAGGCGAGGAAGCCGATCAGATAGGCGTCCGAGTTGTGGCCGTAGGCGCCCACGCGGTCCCCGGGGGTCAGCCCCTCGCCGAGGAGGACGGTCGCCGCGCGCGAGACGGCCTCGTCGAGTTCCGCGTACGTCCAGGAGCGCTCCCGGTAGTCGACGGCGCGTCGCGCCGGTGTGCGCCGGGCACTGCGCCGCAGCACCCCGTCAACCGTACTGCCGTGTCCAGGCGTCATGTCACGTGATCCTCGGTCCACGGGAGAGGCAGGTCAAGTCACCGCACGCGAGCCGGACGGAAGGCGGACGGAAGCCGGGCCGGAGCCGAACGGACACTCCGACGGCGCACAACCCGTTGGTACGCTCAACCGCCCCTTCCCTCAATGATGTTGGGAGGCACGATGCGCACCCGTGGAAGACGGTTACTCGTCACGGCCGTCGCTCTGTTGACCGCCGCGACCACCCTGCCCGCGGCCGCGGCCGAGCGGCACTCCGGACAGGAACATCCCTCGCGCGGCGGACTGTCGGCCGTGATCCGCTACACCGAGTACGGCATTCCGCACATCGTCGCCAAGGACTACGCGAACCTCGGCTTCGGCACCGGCTGGGCCCAGGCAGCCGACCAGGTGTGCACCCTGGCCGACGGGTTCGTGACCCTGCGCGGCGAGCGGTCCCGCTGGTTCGGGTCCGCCGCGACACCGGACGGCTCGCTCTCCTCGGCGTCCACGAACCTCTCCAGCGACCTGTACTACCGCGGAGTGCGCGAGGCCGGCACGGTCGAGAAGCTGCTCGCCGAGCCCGCGCCACGCGGCCCCAGCCGCGATGTCAAGGACCTGATGCGAGGCTGGGCGGCCGGCTACAACGCGTGGCTGGCACAGAACCACGTCACCGATCCGGCGTGCCGGGGAGTCGCCTGGGTCCGCCCGGTGACCCGGGCGGACGTCGCCGCGCGCGGCTTCGCGCTGGCCGTGCTCGGCGGCCAGGGGCGAGGAGTCGACGGCATCACGGCCGCGCAGCCACCGACGACGGGAACGGCGGCGGGGGCGGCGGCGACCGCCGGAACGGCGACGGCGGCAGGCACCGGTGAGCCCGACGTGAAGCGCACCGCCGCAGCCGCGCGTGAGGTGTTCGACACCGCCGACATGGGATCGAACGCGGTGGCCTTCAGCGGTGCCTCGACCGCGGACGGCCGTGGGCTGCTGCTCGGCAATCCGCACTATCCGTGGCAGGGCGGACGCCGCTTCTGGCAGGTGCAGCAGACGATCCCCGGCGAGCTGAACGTCCAGGGCGGCGCCCTGCTCGGCACGGCGACGGTGTCCGTCGGTCACACGGCCCGGATCGCCTGGAGCCACACTGTCGCGACGGGTGTCACGCTCAATCTCCATCAGCTCACGCTCGATCCGTCCGATCCGACGACGTATCTGGTGGACGGCAGGCCGGAGCGGATGACGCGGCGCAGCGTCAGCATCGACGTGCGGGACGGCACGCCGGTGACGCGCACCCAGTGGTGGACCCGGTACGGTCCCGTCGTCACCTCGCTCGGCGCCCAGGTGCCGCTGCCGTGGACCGCCACGACGGCGTACGCGCTCAACGACCCGAACGCGGTCAACCTCCGTGCCCCGGACACCGCGCTGGGCTTCAGCAAGGCCCGTGACACGGCGGGCGTCCTCGCGGCGCTCAACCGGACCCAGGGCCTGCCGTGGGTGAACACGATCGCCGCCGACTCCGGCGGCCACACCCTCTTCACTCAGTCGCAGGTGCTGCCGCGCATCACCGACGAACTGGTCCAGCGCTGCTCGACGCCGCTGGGCCGGGCCCTGTACCCGTCGTCGGGGGTCGCCGTGCTGGACGGGTCGCGCGGCGACTGCGCGCTCGGCAGCGATCCCGACGCCGTGCGGCCGGGCATCTTCGGTCCGGCGAGGATGCCGGTGCTGAGGGACGCGCCGTACGCGGAGAACTCCAACGACAGTGCCTGGCTGGCGAACGCGGACCGGCCGCTGACCGGGTACGAGCGAGTGTTCGGCACGATCGGCACGCAACGCTCGATGCGTACGCGCGGCGCCGTCGAGGACGTGGCCGGGATGTCCGCGCGGGGGCGGCTGACCGTGCGCGATCTCCAGGCGCAGCAGTTCGCGAACCGGGTGCCCGCGGGTGATCTCGTGGCGGCCGACGCGGCGCGCGCCTGTGCCGCGCTGCCGGGCGGCACGGCGACGGGCTCCGACGGCAAGGCCGTCGACGTGGGCGAGGCGTGCGGTGTGCTGCGGGCCTGGGATCGTTCGATGGACACCGGCAGCCGGGGCGCGCTGCTCTTCGACCGTTTCTGGCGGAAGCTGACGGCCACGGTGCCGGCGGCGCGGCTCTGGAAGGTCCCGTTCTCGGCGGCCGATCCGGTCCGTACCCCGAACACCCTCGACACCTCCGTTCCGGGCTTCGCGACGGCGCTGGCCGACACGGTGACGGAGCTGCGGGCGACGGGAATCGCCCTCGACGCGCGGCTGGGCTCCGGCCAGTTCGTCGTCCGGGGCGGACAGCGCGTTCCGGTGCCGGGCGGCACGGAGTCCCTCGGGGTGTGGAACAAGGTGGAGATGCCGTGGAACCAGGCGGCCGGCGGCTACACGGAGGTCACCACGGGGTCCTCGTACATCCAGGCCGTCGGCTGGGACGGGGGCCGCTGTCCGGTCGCCCGCACCCTGCTGACGTACTCCCAGTCCTCGAACCCGAACTCGCCGCACTTCAGCGATCAGACGCGGCTGTTCTCGGGCGAGCGGTGGGTGACGTCCCGGTTCTGCGAGAAGGACATCCTGGCGTCGCCGGGGCTTCGGGTGGTCCGGGTGAGCGACCACCGCTGACCTCGGGCGTGGGATGACGGCGCGCGCGGTGCCCGGATCCGCTCCGGGCACCGCGCGCGGCGGGGTCACATCGTCCGGGTGCGGCCCTCCCAGTAGGGGTCGCGGAGCCGCCGCTTGTACAGCTTTCCATTGGGGTCGCGGGGCATGGCGGCGATGAAGTCGACGCTCTTGGGCCTCTTGTAGCCGGCGAGTTGCCGCTCGCAGTGGGCGAGGATGTCGGCGGCGAGCGCCGGTCCGGCCTCGTGTCCCGGCGCGGCCTCGACCACGGCCTTGACCTCCTCGCCCCAGTCGTCGTGCGGGATGCCGAAGGCGGCCGCGTCGGCGACGGCGGGGTGGGAGAGCAGCGCCGCCTCGATCTCGGCGGGGTAGATGTTGACGCCGCCCGAGATGATCATGTCGATCTTGCGGTCGCGGAGGAAGAGATAGCCGTCCTCGTCGAGCACGCCGAGGTCGCCGACGGTGAAGAAGTCGCCGATGCGGTTCTTGCGGGTCTTGGTCTCGTCCTTGTGGTACGAGAATCCGCCGGTGCTCATCTTCATGTAGACGGTGCCGAGTTCACCGGGCGGAAGCCGGTTGCCGTCGTCGTCGAAGACGGCCAGTTCGCTGATGGGCCAGGCCTTGCCGACGGTGCCGGGCTTCTTCAGCCAGTCCTCGGCGGTCGCGAAGGCACCGCCGCCCTCGCTGGCCGCGTAGTACTCCTCGACGCTCTCCCCCCACCACGCGATCATGGCCCGTTTGACATGGTCGGGGCACGGGGCCGCCCCGTGGATGGCGTGCCGCATGGAGGTGACGTCGTAGCGGGCCTTCACCTCGTCGGGGAGGGCCAGCAGCCGGTGGAACTGGGTCGGCACCATATGGGTGTGGGTGCACCGGTGGGCGTCGATGACCCGCAGCATCTCCTCGGGTGTCCACTTGTCCATGAGCACCAGCCGGTGGCCGATGTGCAGGGACGCGCCCGCGAACTGGAGGACCGCGGTGTGGTAGAGCGGCGAACAGACGAGGTGCACGTTGTCGCCGAACGGCCGGATGCCGAAGATGGCGAGGAAGCCGCCGAGATAGGACTCCTCGGGGAGCTTGCCGGGCAGCGGGCGCCGGATGCCGCGCGGGCGGCCGGTGGTGCCCGAGGTGTAGTTCATGACCCAGCCGAGGGTGCGGTCCCCGGGCGCGGAGCCGGGCTGTCCGTCGAGGAGTTCGGCGTACGGCCTGAAGCCCTCGATCGCGCCGACGGCGTATCGCTGTGCCGGGGGCAGTTTCGCCTCGTCGGCGGCGTGCCGGGCGGCGTCGGCGAACCGTTCGTGGGCGATGAGGGCCTTGGCTCCCGAGTCGGAGACGATCCAGGCGATCTCGGGCCCGACGAGGTGGTGGTTGACGGGGACGAGGTAGAGGCCCGCCTGCGAGGCGGCGAGGTAGGCGACGAGGAACTCGACACCGTTGGGCAGGACGACCGCGAAGGAGTCGCCGCGTTCGAGGCCGGCGGCGCGCAGGCCGTGGACGAGGCCGTTGGCCGCCTCGTGCAGCCGCCCGGCGGTCCATTCCTCGCCGGTGGGGGTGATCAGGACGACGCGTCCGGGGTCGGCGGCGGCCTGGGCCCAGAAGCCGTTGGGTGACGTGGTCATGCTTGTTCCCCCCTGCCCGCGATGCGGTTGATGCGGTCGACGGTTCGCTCGAAGCCCCGGGTCAGGTCGTCGAAGACCTCCTGGACGGAGCGTTCACTGTTCATCCGGCCCACGATCTGGCCGACCGGTGTGCCGAGCAACGGCTCCACCTCGTACTTCTGGATGCGGGAGACGGCGTCGGCGACCAGGAGTCCCTGGAGCGGCATGGGGAGCGTGCCGGGTCCGTCCGGGTCGTCCCAGGCATCGGTCCACTCGCTGCGCAACTGGCGGGCGGGCTTGCCGGTCAGGGCGCGGGAGCGGACGGTGTCGCCGGAGCCGGCCGCGAGCAGTTTGCGGGTGACGGCCGGGGAGTGCATGTCGGCCTCCGTCACGGTCAGCCAGACCGAGCCGAGCCACACCCCCTGGGCGCCGAGGCTCAGCGCGGCGGCCACCTGCTCTCCGCTGCCGATGCCGCCCGCCGCCAGGACCGGCAACGGGCCCACGGCGTCGACGACTTCGGGCGTGAGCACCATCGAGGCGATCTCCCCGGTGTGTCCGCCCGCTTCGTAGCCCTGGGCGACGACGATGTCGATGCCGGCCTCGGCGTGCTTGCGCGCGTGCCGGGCGCTGCCCGCGAGGGCCGCGACGAGCACCCCGCGCTCGTGGGCACGCCGGACGACGTCGGCGGGCGGTGAGCCCAGCGCGTTGGCCAGGAGCTTGATCGGGTAGTCGAAGGCGACGTCGAGCTGGCCGCGGGCGACCTGTTCCATCCAGCCGGTGATGCGCCAGCCGGACGCCTCGCCCTCGGCGAGTTCGGGGACGCCGTACTTGGCGAGCGTGTCCGCGACGAACTGACGGTGTCCCGCGGGGATCATCGCCTCGACGTCGGCCTCGCTGACGCCCTCGACCTTCTTGGCGGGCATGACGACGTCCAGGCCGTAGGGCATGCCGTCGACGTTCGCCTCGATCCAGTCGAGGTCGCGCTCCAGGTCGGTGGGGGCGGTGTAGCGGACCGCGCCGAGCACACCGAACCCGCCCGCACGGCTGATGGCCGCGGCGACGGCGGGAAACGGCGTGAACCCGAAAATGGCGTGCTCGACTCCCAGTTCCTTGCTCAACTCCGTCTGCATGGGCGCAGGATGCCGCAGACATCCGGACGAGGGAAGGCCTTTTCTGATACTCCGTCAGATACCTCGGCGCCCCTCGGGGAGGGTTGACACGCCCACCCATGACGGGAAAGTTTCACTCGGCACGGCAGACCCGGAAAGATACTTTCAGGCGACGCGAGCGAGAGGCTTCCGATGAGCGAAGGCGTCAAGGACCCGGCGAACGGCACACAGGACAGAGCGGGCGGCGGACCGACCCGCCGGCAGTGGGGCAGAGGCGTACTGGCGATGGGCGGGGCGCTGGCTCTCGCCCCCTTCCCCGCGGGACCGGCGGCGGCCTCGGCGGGGAAGGGCCACCGCACGCTGCGGCACGGCACGCCCGGGCAGGCCGGACTGCTCACCGGCCATCTGCGCCAACTCGTCGCGGACGCGCAGGCGTTCCTCGGCCCCTCGCCCCGACACCCCTGGTACGCCGGTGCCGTCCTGCTCGCGGGCCGGGGCGGCACCGTGGCCCTGCACGAGCCGATCGGCATGGCCGTGCGCTACGCGGCGTACGACGAGAAGACCGACACCGGCATCGAGTTCCCCGCCGAACAGCAGATCCCGGTGTCCGGGGACACGGTCTACGACCTCGCCTCCGTGTCCAAGCTGTTCACCTCCATCCTCGCCGTGCAGCAACTGGAACGTGAGGCGCTGGAACTGGAGGCCACCGTCGCCTCGTACCTCCCGGAGTTCGCGGGCGGCGGCAAGCAGGGCGTGACCATCCGTCAACTGCTCACCCACACCTCCGGGTTCCGCTCCTGGATCCCGCTGTACAAGGCGCCGACGCGCGAGGGAAAGCTCCAGCTCATCTGGGACGAGAAGCCCGCCAGCGCGCCCGGCACCGCGTATCTGTACTCCGACCTGAACCTGATCTCGCTCCAGCTCGTCCTGGAGAGGATCACCGGCCGGACCCTCGACACCCTGCTGCGTGACGAGATCACCGGCCCCCTCGGCATGGACCGCACCCGCTACAACCCGCCCGCCTCCTGGAAGCCGCGGATCGCCGCCACCGAGGACGCCCGGCTCCCGTGGTCGGGACTGGACCGCGGGCTCGTGTGGGGCGAGGTCCACGACGAGAACGCGTACTCCCTGGGCGGGGTCGCCGGTCACGCCGGGGTCTTCTCCAGCGCCTGGGACCTGGCGGTCCTCGGGCGCACACTCCTGAACGGCGGCGCGTACGGCAAGGCGCGCATCCTGCGGCCGGAGTCGGTGGACCTGATGTTCACCGACTACAACACCGCCTTCCCCGGCGACGAGCACGGCCTCGGCTTCGAGCTCTACCAGCATTGGTACATGGGCGCGATGGCGACACCGCGCACCGCCGGGCACACCGGCTTCACCGGCACATCACTCGTCCTGGACCCGACGACCGACTCCTTCCTGATCGTCCTCGGCAACTCCGTCCACCCCGTGCGCACATGGCGATCCGGCTCCGCTCCCCGGGTCGCCGCCGGAAACAACCTCGCGCGAGCCGTCGCGGTGCGTCCCGCGCACGGCCGTACGTCCTGGTTCTCCGGGATGGCGAGCACGACCACGGCGACCCTGACCCTGCCCGCGCTCGACACCACCGCCGGTCCCGCCCGTCTTCGCTGCGCGCTGTGGTGGGACACCGAACCCGGATCGGACGTGCTGTTCCTGGAAGCCTCCGCCGACGGCGGCGCGACCTGGGAACCGGTCCCCTTCACGACCCGGCGGCAACCCGACGACCCGCAGGACCATCCGGCGGGCACGGCCACCGGATGGTCGGGACGTGCCTGGCACCGGCTCGGCGCCGACCTGCCGGACTCGGCCGCGCTCACGCTCCGCTGGCGGTACACGACCGACCGGCTGTACGTCGGCCGTGGCGCGTACGTCGACGGGCTGCGGGTCGAGTCCGGCGACCGCACCCTCTTCGACGAGTCACACCCCGCGGACAGCGGGCGGATCGAGGCGGTGGGGTGGGTGCCGTCCGAGGACTGACGGCAGGACGGGGGTGCTCACGCCCGACGGAGGTGCGCCCCCACTCGACGGAGGTGCGCCCGCTCCCGGCGGGAGCACGCGCTCTCCCCGGGGGCGCACCCCCCTCCCGGCCGAGGCACGCCCGCTCCTCGCAGGGACGCCCTGACAGCGGCCTTCGGCTAGCCCTTCCGGTCCAGTGACTCCAGTACGGCCTTCGCCGCGTTGTGGCCCGGGACCCCGCTCACCCCGCCGCCGCGCACCGCGCCCGCCCCGCACAGCATCACGTTGGCGTGCCGGGTCTCCACGCCCCAGCGGCCCGTGTCCTCCTGGACGTAGGGGAAGGCGAGGTCGCGGTGGAAGATGTTGCCGCCCGGCAGCCGCAGGTCCCGCTCCAGGTCGAGCGGGGTCTTCGCCTCGATGCACGGCCGGCCGTCCGCGTCGGTGGCCAGACAGTCGGCGAGCGGCTCGGCGAGGTGCGCGTCGAGCTGCGCCAGCGTCGACTTCAGCAACTCATCGCGCACGGCGTCGTTGTCCCGCTCGAACAGCCGGGCGGGCGTGTGGAGGCCGAAGAGCGTGAGGGTCTGGTAGCCCCGCTCGACGAGGTCCTTGCCGAGGATGCTGGGATCGGTGAGCGAATGGCAGTAGATCTCGGAGGGCGGGGCGGTGGGCAGTTCACCGGCCGCGGCCTGCGCGTGGGCGGTCGCCAGTTGCTCGTACCCCTCCGCGATGTGGAAGGTCCCGGAGAACGCCTCACGCGGGTCGACGGAGGTGTCGCGGAGCCTCGGCAGCCGCTTGAGCAGCATGTTCACCTTGAGCTGCGCGCCCTCCGCGGGGGACGGCGGCTCGTCTCCCGTGAGGTGGGCCAGCTCCTGCGGCGAGGCGTTCACCAGCACGTGACGGGCGGCGACGACACCCTCGCCGTCGGCCGTGCGATAGGTGATCTCGGCGGAGCGGCCGTCCGTGTCGATCCGCAGCACCTCGTGGCCGGTCTCGATCACGGCACCCGCCGCGCGCGCCGCGCCCGTGATCGCGTCGGTGAGGGCGCCCATTCCGCCGACGGGCACGTCCCAGGCCCCGGTGCCGCCGCCGATCACGTGGTAGAGGAAGCAGCGGTTCTGCCGCAGCGACGGGTCGTGGGCGTCGGCGAAGGTGCCGATGAGCGCGTCGGTGAGCACGACACCGCGCACGAGGTCGTCGGCGAAGTACTCCTCGACGGCCGTGCCGACCGGTTCCTCGAAGAGGATCCTCCAGGCGTCCTCGTCGTCCACGCGCACCCTCAGCTCCTCGCGGGTGGGCAGCGGTTCGGTGAGCGTCGGGAACACACGCTGGGCGACCCGGCCGGTCATCCCGTAGAAGCGCTGCCACGCCTCGTACTCGCGCTCCGATCCCGTCAGCTTGGCGAACGCCTCGCGGGTGCGCCGCTCGCCGCCGCCGACGAGCAGTCCGGTGGGCCGTCCGTCGCGCTCCACGGGGGTGTACGAGGAGACGGTCCGGCCCCGGACCCGGAAGTCGAGGCCCAGGTCCCGCACGATCTTCCGGGGCAGCAGGCTCACCAGGTACGAGTAGCGCGACAGCCGCGCGTCGACCCCGGCGAACGGCCGGGTGGACACGGCGGCTCCCCCGGTGTTCCCCAGGCGCTCCAGCACCAGCACGGACTGCCCGGCCCGCGCCAGGTAGGCGGCGGCGACCAGTCCGTTGTGGCCTCCGCCGACGATCACGGCGTCATATCCCTCGTGTACAGGCATGCTTCTTCGTAGCACGTGATGATCTACGGCGGCCAGGGGTGCGCGGCAAGCGGCGGCAGCCGTACGGATCGGTCCGTCAGCCTCCCCGGCGGGTGTTGAGGCGGGCGGCCTGGCGGGTCAGATGGTCGCGCTCGGCCAGGTCGGGCGCCTTGCGCGCGGCCTCCGCGTACAGCCGTGCCGCCTTCGTCAGGTCCCCGTCGCGCTCGTGGAGGTACGCGGCCACCGCGGTGTGGCGGGGCAGCGAGTCGTCCAGTTCCGCGAGCGCGGCGAGTCCGGCACGCGGCCCGTCGGCCTCGCCGACGGCCACCGCGCGGTTGAGCCGGACGACGGGGCTGTCGGTCAGGCGCGCGAGTTCGTCGTACCACTCGACGATCTGGATCCAGTCGGTCTCCTCGGCGACGGGGGCGTCGGCGTGGAGGGCGGCGATGGCGGCCTGGGCCTGGAACTCTCCCAGCCGGTCGCGGGCGAGGGCCGTCTGGAGGATCGCGACGCCCTCGGCGATCGCCGTGGTGTCCCACAGGCCGCGGTCCTGCTCGGCCAGCGGCACCAGGCTGCCGTCGGGCGCGGTCCGGGCGGCGCGCCGGGCGTGGTGGAGCAGCATGAGGGCGAGCAGGCCGGCCACCTCGGGGTGGTCGGCCTGGGCCGCGAGCTGCCGGGTGAGCCGGATGGCCTCGGCGACGAGGTCGACGTCGCCGGAGTAGCCCTCGTTGAAGACCAGGTAGAGGACGCGCAGCACGGTGGCGACGTCACCGTGCCGGTCGAGCCGCACGCCGGACACCGTGCGCTTGGCGCGGCTGATGCGCTGCGCCATGGTCGCCTCGGGCACCAGGTAGGCCTGGGCGATCTGACGGGTGGTGAGCCCGCCGACGGCCCGCAGGGTGAGCGCGACGGCGGACGACGGTGTCAGCGACGGGTGGGCGCACAGGAAGTAGAGCTGGAGCGTGTCGTCCACCGAGGCCGCGGGTCCGGCCACCGGTTCCTCCTCGACGAGGTCCTCGCGCCGACGCCGGGCGGCGTCCGCCCGGGTCGCGTCGAGGAACCGGCGCCAGGCCACGGTGACCAGCCAGCCCTTGGGGTCCCGCGGGCGGTCGGCCGGCCAGACGCGGACGGCCTCGACGAGCGCGTCCTGCACGGCGTCCTCGGCCGCCGCGAAGTCGGCTCCGCGGCGGACGAGGACGGCGAGCACGCTCGGGGTGAGGCTCCGGAGCAGGGCCTCGTCCATGGGTGGGGTCACTCCGTGACCGTGGGGTGGGCGGTCAGGAACGGGCGCACCTCGAGCCACTCGTGGATCGGCTCGCCGCCCGCGCCGGGGGCGGCCGACAGTTCTCCGGCCAGCTCGACGGCGCGCTCGTGGCTGTCGACGTCGATCACCATCCAGCCGGCGATGAGGTCCTTGGTCTCGGCGAACGGGCCGTCGGTGACCGGCGGGCGGCCCTCGCCGTCGTAGCGGACCCACTGGCCCTCGGGGGCGAGCGCCTGGCCGTCGACGAACTCGCCGGTCTTCTCCAGCCGGGCCGCGAAGTCGTTCATGTACTGGATGTGGTCGGTGATCTCCTCAGGCTTCCACTGGTCCATGGGTACGTCGTTGACCGCGGCCGGGGCGCCCCGGTAGTGCTTGAGCAGCAGGTACTTGGCCATGGTGATCTCCTCGGTACGGATGCGACCCATTGTGGTCGCCTTCACTGCTGGGACGGAGCGGGCCACGGGTT
This sequence comes from Streptomyces sp. NPDC005070, assembly GCF_053600395.1. Lineage (NCBI taxonomy): Bacteria > Bacillati > Actinomycetota > Actinomycetes > Kitasatosporales > Streptomycetaceae > Streptomyces > Streptomyces sp. NPDC005070. The sequence continues at coordinate 88,130 of NZ_JBSFZS010000010.1, forward strand.
CTCGACATCACCGGCCAAGATTTTTTCCCTCTTCGACAATCACGTGCGGCATCCCGTGGAGAACCGCAGGTCGGCGTGGCTTCCGGTGGGCCGCCGCCGCACCCGGTCGGGCGGTCAGCGCCCCTGGGCCGCGCGCCGCCCGCGCAGTGCGGCCACCCTGCGGTACAGCTCCGCCGCGTCCCGTCCGTGCCCGAGCTGCTCCAGGCAGTGCGCCTCGTCGGTGCGGCTCGCGAGGGTGTCGGGGTGGTCGGCCCCGAGCACCCGCTCGCGGGCGGCCGCGACACTCCGGTACTCGGTGAGGGCGTCGGCCCAGCGCCCGAGCCAGCCGAGTCCGACGGCTACCTCGCGGCGGCTGACGAGGGTGTCGGGGTGGTCGGCCCCGAGGGCGCGCTCACGGATGGCGCACACGTCACGGGACTCGGCGAGGGCCTCCTCCCAGCGGCCGAGGCGGCCGAGGTTCACCCCGAGCCCGTGCCGGGCGCGCAGGGTCTCGGGGTGGGTGGGGCCCTGCGCGCGGGTGCGGTCGCCGACGAGCGAGCGGTACAGCTCCAGCGCCTGGACGCTGTGGCCGAGTCTGCCCAGGCAGATGCCCACCTCGTAGCGGGCGGCGAGCGTGTCCGGATGGTCGGGGCCGAGCGCCCCCGTACGCGTCGCGGCCACCTCCTGATACGTGTGCAGCGCCTCGGGCCAGCGTCCCAACTGGCCGAGCACGTACGCGACTTCGTAACGGGTGACGAGGGTGTCCGGGTGGGCCGGGCCGAGCACCCGGGCGCGGGCCGCGGCGACTTCGGCCGCCATGCGGTACGCGTCTTCCAGGCGTCCGAGTCTGCTGAGGTTGAAGGCGAGATTGTGGCGGCAGCGCAGGGTGTCCGGGTGGTCGGGCCCCATCGCGCGCTGCCGGGCGGCGAGGACCGACGTATAGGCCTGGTGCGCCTCGAAGTGGCGGCCCAACTGGCCGAGCACGTAGGCCATTTCCTGTCGCGCGGCCAGGGTGTCGGGGTGGTCGACGCCGAGCACCCGCTCTCTGGCCTGGGCGACACGCGCGTACTCGCCGAGTGCTTCGCCGGGGCGTCCGGTGCGGCTGAGGGTGAAGCCGACCTCGTACCGGCTGGCGAGCGTGTCCGGGTGGTCGGGCCCGAGCAGTCGCTCCCGTTCGGCGGCGACCGAACGGTGGATCTCGCCCGCCTCGGTCCACCGGCCGAGCCGTCCGAGGCTCAGACCGGAGTCGTGCCGGCTCGCCAGGGCGGTGATCGCCTCCGCGGCGGGAGCGGGTGGTTCGCCGCGTCCGGGGAGGGGCGGAACGGCGGTGGAGGGGCGGGCGGTCCACTCTCCCGTGAGACCGGCGGACGCGTCGGGCGGCGTGCCGCGCCATCCCGCTCCGGTGGCCTTGTGGCCGGTCGTCATGCCCTGGGTCCAGGACGGCAGCCGGGGCGCGCGGGAGGGCGGCTGCTCGGGCCGGGACGGGAACCGCGGTGCCGCGGAGTTGCGTTCGGCTCCGGGGCGCGGCGGGGCCGGGGCGACCACGGTCGGCACGTACATCGGCGTGGTGCGCCCGGCGGTGATGCGACGGGCGAGTTCGCCGGCGTCCGGCGGGCGCTGTTCGGGCCGTTTGGCGAGCAGGTCGAGGATGATCCGCTCCAGGTACTCGGGAATGTCGGCCCGGTGGCTGCGCGGCGGCTCGGGCACGGTGTCGCGGTGGCCGACGAGGATGGCCCAGGCGTCGCCGAGGTCGAACGGCGGGGCTCCGGTGGCGATCTCGTAGAGCACGCACCCGAAGGAGTAGAGGTCGCTGCGCTGGTCGACCTCCGCGCCGCTGAGCTGTTCCGGCGACATGTAGTGCGGGGTGCCCATCGCGACGCCGGTGCCGGTGAGCCGCGAGGTGAACCCGATGTCGTGGCCGAGGCGGGCGATGCCGAAGTCGCAGATCTTCACGGTGCCGTCGGTCAGCCGCATGATGTTGGCCGGCTTCAAGTCACGGTGCACGATGCTTTGTTGGTGGGTGTAGGCGAGCGCGGCGGTCACCTGGTCGGCGATGTCGACGATGTCGTCCACCGCCAGCGGACGAGGCCGGTTGTCCTCCAGGAGTTGGCCGAGGTTGTGTCCCTCCAGCAGTTCCATCACCAGGTACAGCACCCCGTCGGACTCGCCGAAGTCGTGGACGACGGTGACGCCGCGGTGCTGAAGGGACGCGGCGACCCTGGCCTCGCGCCGGAACCGCTCGCGCAGGACACGGGCGAAGGACGGATCATGGTGCGGGCCGAGCGGCTTGAGGCACTTGACGGCCACCTGGCGGCCCAGTGATTCGTCCCGCGCCCGCCACACCTCTCCCATGCCGCCGCGCCCGATCGGATCGAGGAGCCGGTACCGGCCCTGGATCAGCCTGCTCTCCGCCATCGCCTGAGATCGCCCCCGTCATGCTCGGCCCCGAGCCCGCCCCCGGCCTCGTCCAGTATGACGAGCGATCAACCAACTTTGTACGGCGGCGCGGGCGAGCCGGGGCCGAGCCGTGACACGGCCGGGAGAATGTCTCCGGCCGGGCGTCGCCGGCGCGGCCGTACGGGGACACAGCGCGCCGTGGTGCCCATGACGCCCGGCGCCGGATCACGGCGACGGGCACCGGTGCGGGGCTGCCGCGCAGGGCGTGGGCGCACGACGTCAGGAGAGGGCGCGCGGACCCGGCGCGCACGCCCCACGAGGGCGTACGCGCCGGCGAGGACGGCGCTCCGCCGGGCGGGACGCTCAGCCGCGCAGGGCCGACAGGAAGATGCCGGGCAGTGCGGACACCTTGCGCCTCGCGGCGTAGGCGGTGAGCCGGCGCATCGTCGTGCGGCCCGTGCGGTTGGTCACGAAGTACGGCGGCCGGGGCGAGAGGGAGGGCGACCCGTCGAGGAGGCCGCGTGGCGCGGGCGCGAAGGGTGCCCGCAGCACGGTCTTCTCCACGTCCTCCAGCATGAAGGCGTTGTGGACGAACCCTGTGCCGCTGCCGATGTCCTGCCGCGTGTGTCCCGGGAACGCACCCCACGGCGTGTAGCCGAGCAGAAAGCCGAACGCCGACCAGCAGTTGACGCCGAGCGTGCCGTAACGCAGCGCTGAGACAGCCTCGTTCACGGCGGCCCGGTGTGCGCGCTCGGTGCGGGGGTGGATCAGCAGGGTCGCTCCGAGCGTGCCGGGGAGCCGGGTGTCGGCGAACTCGACCGCCGCGGGCAGGAACTGGGACGCGTCCTCGCCGGGCAGCCGGACGACGCCCAGGGCGCTGGCGAACACCTCGTCGGTCAGCATCGGGTCGTCCGGGTCGGTGATGTCGGGCACGAGGAGGCGGCAGGCTCCGTCGCCGAGTGCCTCGGCCTCCGGGTGGGCCCGGGTCACCATGTCCAGGCGGTCGGCCGCGCCGGGATAGTAGTCGCTGCGGGGCGGCAGATCGCGCAGCAGCCGGCGGATCTCGGTGAGCAGCCGTTCGGTGCCGTCCCAGTCGCGGGGCACGAGGAGGATCTGGGTGGCGACGCAGTTGTGGCCGGAGTTGTTCATCTTGCTGGTCACGATGTGTTCGGCCTGGTAGCGGAAGTCGGCCGCGCTCCACGGCCCCGGTGTGACGATGCAGGGACTCACACCGCCCAGTTCGCTCGTGAGGGGCTTGCCTGTGCGGGGCGCGTTCTCGCGGCGGCGCTCGTCGGCCCGTTCGTCCGTACCCCAGACGATGGCGTCATGGGTGCGTTCGCTGCCGGTGACATGGATGGCGTCGACGTGGTCGTGGGCGGTGAGATAGGCGCCCGCCTCCGCTCCCCCGTCGACGAAACGGACCCAGCCGCGGTCCACGAACTCCTCGAAGACCCTCTCGAAGTGGGGGCGGAGGTAGCCGTTGACCGGGTTCGTCTTGGCGAGGACGACCTGCCCTTCCGCGTACAGCTTGTGCAGGACGTCGAGCGGGGTGATCGCCGGTACGTTCCCCGCGCCGAGCACCAGCCCGACGGCCGGGCGGGACGCGGTTCCCCGGTACGGCCCCGCGGCACGCTCCCGTACCTGCTCGGGCGTCGTTCCCGGCTGGATCCACACCTGCGCCGAGAAGCCGTTGAGCAGGAGACGGTCGGTGACGCCGGCCGGGAACACGTCGACCACGGTCCGGCCGCCCCGGTCACGAACGGCTCGGGCGGGGAGCGGTTCCTTCCCCGCGGCGATCCTGCGCAGGACGTGGAGGTACGCGCCCACGGTCTGGGCGAGCGCCCAGGGCGCGGTCACCCAGTCCTCGGCGGCCCAGCCGGCCGTCGCGTCGTAGCCCTTGGCGCGGGCCGCGTCGGCGACCATGGCGGGCGCGGCGGCGTCGATCCGCGGGAGCATGCGCTCCAGCAGGCCGATCCGCTGCGACAGCGGGGTGGCGGTCCAGATCGCGGCGTTCGCGCGCAGGTCGGCGAGCGCGCGGTCGAGGGAGGCGGTGTCGAGGGCCGGGGCGATGCTCAAGGGGCAACTCCTTTGATTTGGGGCGCGGTTGGGGCGAGGGGTCGGCGCGCGCTTGAACGGGGCTGGTGGCCCGGAACGGTGGCCGGGCTGGTGGACTGGGCCGGTGGCCGGACTGGTGGACCGGACCCGTGGCCGGACTGGTGGACCGGGAAGATGGCCCGGGCCTTGGCTTCGAGGGTCAGCCGTCCAGCCGGGCGATGTCCCGCCGCGGGTCGACCAGCAGGAAGGAGGCGGTGGCGCCGAGAGCCAGGAGCAGCCCGGACAGCAGGACGGCGCTCCGGTATCCGCCGGTGCCCCGGGCGTCGACGAGCGCTCCGACGACGGCGGGCGCGGCGAGTCCGGCCGCGGTGACCACCGCGTTCATCGTGCCCAGGGCGCCGCCCGCGCGAGACGGCGGGGCGAGTTCGGCGACGGTGGTCGCGGCGATCGTCGCGTACGAGCCGCCGAGGCCGAAGCCGAGGGCGACCAGGACGCTCGTCGCCGTCCTGCCGTCGGCGAGCGGCAGGGCAAGACAGCAGGCGGCACCGAGGGCGAGCAGTCCGCCGCCCACCCATCCACGGGCACGGCGGCCGCCGACGCCGCGGCGCAACAGCCACCCGGTGACGCCCGCCTGGCCCAGCAGTGCGAGGGCCCCGACGAGCCAGGGGGCGATCACGACGGTGCCCGCCGCGTCGGCCGAGTATCCGAGGGCGTTGCGCAGATAGGACGGCAGCCAGACCAGCATCAGGGCCACGCACCAGTAGCTGGTGAAGTAGGCGAGGGTGATGCCGATCCAGGTACGGCTGGCGAAGATCTTCCGGTACGGCGCGTCCGCCCGTGTCTCCAGCGTCCGGACGGCCGCACCCGGACCGACCTCCGCATCGGCTGCCGCGCCGGCCTCGGTACTGGCTCCCGTACCGGCCTCGGTACCGACCTTGGTACCGGCCTTGGTACCGGCCTCCGTGCCGACGGTGTGTCCGCCGTCGGCGCCGAGTGCCGCCCAGGCCACCGCCCACACCAGTCCCGCGGCGGCGAGCACCCACAGGGCGGCCCGCCATCCGTGGTGCTGGATCACCCACGACAGTCCGGGCGCGGAGACGATCACGCCGAGGGTGACGCCCAAGGTGACCAGCGCGCCGGGCAGGTTGCGCCGCTCGTCGGGGAACCACGCGAGGGTGGCCTTCTGGGCCACGGGGAACGCGGGCCCTTCCGCCGCGCCGAGGAATATCCGCGAGACGACGAGGACCGCGAGGCCGCCGCCGAACGCGGCCGGTACCTGGGCCACCGACCACAGGACGGCCATCACGAGGATGAGCGTCTTCGTGGACAGCCGGTCGGCCGCGAGCCCGACGGCCACCGCCGCCACGGAGAAGAGCAGGAAGAACGCGCTGTTGGCGAGCCCGAACTGAGTGGCACTCAGATCGAGGTCGGCGCGGATCTCGTCGGCGGCCAGACCCAGCACGGACTTGTCCGCGAAGTTGACCATCATGAAGACGACGAGCAGCGCGGTCACCGTCCAGGCGCGGGTGCCGCCGCCGGTGGCCGGGGAGGTCCCGGCCGCCGGCCGGTGCACGGTGGGTACCGCGGTCATGGTTGCTCCTGTCGGAGAGGGACGACGGCCTTGCGCGGCAGGCCTGTCGGGGTGGTGCGGGCCGGACCGGGCCGGGGTCAGGACAGCGGGACGCCCGCGATGGCGATGCGCTCCATGACGCGGCGCCGCGGGTAGTAGTCGTTGATCGCGTAGTGCTGGGTGGCGATGTTGTCCCAGACGGCGATCGAGTCGGGCTCCCAGTGGAAGCGGACCTGGTACTCGGGAATGCGCGCCTGGAGCACCAGGATGTCGAGCAGTTCGCGGCTCTCCGCCTCCGTCAAGCCCTGGATGCGGGTGGTGAAGGGCTCGTTGACGTACAGGGTCCTGCGGCCGCTGCGCGGGTGGCGCACCGCGACGGGGTGCTCGGCGCGCGGCCACAGCTCACGGAAGGCGGCCTTCTGCTCGTCGTTCATAAGCGCGCCCCAACTGGGTTCCCAGTCATGGACGGCGGTGAGGTGCTCGATGCGCTCCTTCATGTCGTCGGGGAGGTTGTCGTAGGCGGCGCCCATGTCCGCCCACAAGGTGTCGCCGCCCGCGGCGGGCACCTCGACGGCGCGCAGTACGGAGCCGAGTGCCGGGTTGGCCATGAAGGAGTGGTCGCTGTGCCAGATGTTCTTGTTGCCGGCGGCCTTCGCGTCCTTGGCGAGGCGGGAGACACCGGCGGTCCCCGTCTTCGGGAAGAAGGGGTTCGGCTCCGGGGAGCCCCAGACGGCAGAGAGCGCGAGCTGGTGTTCGGCGGTGAAGCCGGTCTGGTTCCGGAAGAAGATCACCTTCCACTCCAGCAGCGCCTGCCTCAGCTCCTCGGCGAGCCCGTCGTCGATCGGGCGGGTCAGGTCGACTCCGCCCAGCACGGCGCCGAAGTGCGGGGTGAGCGGATCGATCTCCAGGCGCTCGTAGGCGGCGGGCTCGGCACCGGGGGCGAGCCGTTCCAGGACGCGGCTTCCGTAGTGCATGAGCGGCTTGTCCAGGACGGGCTTCGGGCGCTCGACGGGACTGGTCGCGACAGGGTGCACGGGGGTTCCTCCCAAACGGCGAACCAAATACGTAACCGGCAGTATCGATATTGAGCTGCGGCGAGGCAAGGGGGTGCGACGGGTGGATTTCGAGGGACCTACGCGGGCCGGGAGCAACCGGAGGACATGCCGAGGGCACGCCGGAGAGCCGGGCGGCCGGTCGACGGACGGGCGGGCGGGCGGGCAGCCAGCCGACGTACGGGCGGGCGGCCGGCCGGCCGACGTATGGACGGGCCGGCCTCGGCATCCGACAGAAGCCGGGTCAGCCGCCCGGCGTCAGGACCATGCGGCCACCGCTCGGGCGATACGGGCGGACCGGCACCCGGCGTCCGGGAAAAGCCGGCTCAGCCGTCCGGCGTCAAGGCCGGACGGCCACCGCTCGGGCGATCATGTCCACCATCGAGTCGACGAGCGCGTCGTCCGGCAGTCGCTGCTCCCCGACCATCCGGAACACCAGCGAGGCCGCGACCAGGGTCGAGGCGTCCGCCAGATCGACGTCGGGACGTACCTCGCCCCGGGCGACACCGCGTTCCAGCAGGTGTCGCGTCTGGCTCATCACCCGTGCCGTGTAGGCCCGGTAGGCGGCGGGCTCGGCACCCGCCTCGGCGGAGGCGCCGATCACCCCGGCGAGCAGACGGGCGACACCGGGCTGCCGGTACGCCTCCATGCGCGCGGTCAGGACGGCCCGCAGCTCCGTACGGAAGTCACCCATGTCCGGCACGCTCAGCGACCCGATCCGCGACTCGGCGGCGGCGATGACGAGGTCTTGTTTGGTGGGCCAGCGCCGGTACATCGCCGGCTTGCTGACCCCGGCGCGGGCCGCGACGGCGTCCATGGTGAGCGCGCCCATGCCGCTCTCCGTGACCAGCGCCACGACGGCGTCCAGCACCGCGGCGGTGACGTGCTCCTGCCGCGGCCGTCCCGGCCCCCGCCGTACGCCTTCCACCCGCCGTTCCGCCATGCCGCGACCCTAGTCGACGCGCCCGGGCCGGTTCTCCCGACGCCCCTCGGCGGCGGAACGGGCTCTGGCGGGAAGTTCTGAATAGTGGTTCACTTCTTTCATGGCGTACCGCAAGACCCCTTCCGAGATCCGCCGGCTGGAAGCCGCCAGAGAGAACCTGATCGCCTGCGCCACCTCGGTCGTCGCCGAGGTGGGCTGGGCCCAGACGTCGGTGACGGCGGTCGCCGACTCGGCCGGGATCTCGGCCGGCTCGGTGTACCAGCACTTCCCGTCCAAGGCGGCCCTCGCCGTGGAGGTGTTCCGGCGCGCCGCGGGCCGTGAGGTGGAGGTGCTCGGCGAGGTACTGGACGGCGAGGGCGACCCCGTCGAACGGCTCGCCCTCGGAATCGAGGTGTTCGCGCGCCGGGCCCTGGAGAACCGCGGCCTGGCCTACGCCCTGCTCGCGGCCCCGGCCGAGGCCGCGGTGGGCGCCGAGCGCCTCGAATTCCGGCGCCGCTACCGCGCGTTGTTCGCCGAGGTGGTGCGACAGGGGATGGCGGCGGGTCTGCTGCCCGCGCAGAACGGCGAGATCACCGCCGCGGCGCTCACCGGCGCGATCGGCGAGGTGCTCGTGGACCCGCTCGGCGCCCCGGCCGAGCGGGCGCCCGACGAACTCCTCGCGGAAATCACCGCGATGGCCCTGCGGTGCGCGGGCGCTCCTCCCCGCTCCTCCCTGCCCCTCCCCGCCGACCGCACACCGGAGGTTCCCTCATGACCGCGACCACCACCGCACACAGCCGTCCCACTGCCGTGACGCACGAAGTGACCAACCAGGCGCCGCCGTTGACGGGCCACGACGCCGCGGCCGACCCCGTGCTGCTCGAAGGGGTGAGCCGCGAGGGCGCTTCCTGGCACCTCGACGACCTCCACCGGTTCGGCCGGTACGTCGGCAGCGCGGAGGCGCAGACCTGGGCGGACCAGGCCAACCACCACGAGCCGGAACTGCGCACCCACGACCGCTACGGCCATCGTGTGGACGAGGTCGACTTCCACCCCGCGTACCACTCGCTGATGGACGCCTCGGTGACCGCCGGTCTCGCGGGCGCCGCCTGGGCCGACGACCGTACCGGCGCCCATGTCGCGCGGGCCGCGGGCTTCATGCTGGCCACGACGCTGGAGCCCGGCCATCTGTGCCCCGTCTCGATGACGTACGCGGTGCTCCCCGCCCTGCGGCACTCCCCCGAACTCGCCAAGGTCTACGAGCCCCTGCTCACCAGCCGCGTCTACGAACCCGGACTGCGCACCCCGGCCGAGAAGCCCGGCCTGCTCGCCGGGATGGGCATGACGGAGAAGCAGGGGGGCAGCGACGTACGCGCCAACACCACCACCGCGACCGAGCAGAGCGACGGCACCTGGCGGCTGCGCGGCCACAAGTGGTTCACGAGCGCCCCGATGAACGACCTGTTCCTCGTCCTCGCGCAGGCGCCCGGCGGCCTCTCCTGCTTCCTGGTCCCGCGTGTGCTGCCCGACGGCAGCCGCAACACGTTCCGCATCCAGCGACTGAAGGACAAGCTCGGCAACCGCTCCAACGCCAGCAGCGAGCCCGAGTTCGACGACACCGTGGCCTGGCTCGTCGGCAACGAGGGCAAGGGCGTGCGCACCATCATCGAGATGGTGACCATGACCCGCCTGGACTGCGTGCTCGGCTCCGCCGCCGGTACCCGTGCGGCCCTCGCCCAGGCCGCCCATCACGCGCGCCACCGCTCCGCGTTCGGAGCCAAGCTGATCGACCAGCCGCTCATGCGCAACGTCCTCGCCGATCTGGCACTGGAGTCGGAGGCCGCCACCACCCTGGCCCTGCGGCTGGCCGGTGCCGCGGACCGGGCCCAGCGCGGGGACGGCGGGGAGCGCGCCTTCCTGCGTCTGGCAACGGCCGTCGGCAAGTACTGGGTGTGCAAGCGCCAGCCCGCCGCGGTCGCCGAAGCCCTCGAATGCCTCGGCGGCAACGGTTACGACGAGGCGTCCGGCATGCCCCGGCTGTACCGCGAGGCCCCGCTCAACAGCATCTGGGAGGGCTCCGGGAACGTCAGCGCCCTCGACATGCTGCGCGCCCTCACGCGTGAGCCCGACTCACTGGAGGCGTTCCACGCGGAGATCGAGGCGGCGACCGGCGCAGACCCCCGATTCGACGCGGCCTGGCGGGAGTTGCGGGGCGAACTCGTCCTCACGGAGGACGCGCCCCTGCGCGCCCGCCGGGTCGCCGAACGCGCCGCTCTCGTCCTCCAGGCTTCCCTGCTCGTCCGCCACGCACCGCCCGCGGTGTCCGACGCCTTCTGCGCGTCGCGCCTCGCCGGCGACCGGGGCCTGGCCTTCGGAACCCTGCCGCCGGGGACGGACTTCGCGGGAGTGCTGAACCGGCTTCCGGCCTGACGGCCGCCGGGGCCCGGCCTTGAATGGGTCCTGGGCTGCGAGCAGGGCAGCGGACGCTGAAGCCGACGGATCCGGCGCGCGCGGCCCGGCCCGTGACGTCGCGCGCTGGTGGGACGGCGACGACGGCGACGGAACGGCCTGGAATCCTGTCGTCGCCGACAGCGACGGGCAGCGCCTCGCTGCCCGCGACCTGCGCTCCCAGGGGAAATCTTCGTGACCCGGCGCAGCCACCCCGCCCCGGCACGCTTGCTCACCAAGGCTGAGCGCCCAATGCTGGACCTGAGGAACTCACCCGGGCGGACCACCCGGGTGAGCCGGGCGTGACAGGCGGCCCCTTCGGCTCCGCCGCCTGTCCGGACGGCTGCGCCCCGAACCGCCGGCCGCGTAGTGCGCCAGGCGCCCGTACGGTCCCACGCTGCCCTCGCGACATCGGGCGGAAGCAGCCAGGCTGGTCATGAGCCCACTCGGCGACTCCCTGCCGAGGTGAAGGAGCTGATCGCCATGACGAACCTGGCGGGACTGCCGGAGCGCCCGGTCCGGGTGAACGCGCGTATCGACTCGCCACTGTCCCGATGGCTGTGGCTCGTGAAGTGGATCCTCGCCATTCCGCACTACGTGGTGCTGTTCTTCCTCTGGATCGCCTTCACCGTGGTGACCGTGATCGCGTTTTTCGCCATCCTGTTCACCGAGCGCTATCCCCGCGGCTTGTTCGACTTCAACCTGGGTGTGCTGCGCTGGAGTTGGCGGGTCTCGTACTACTCGTACGACGCCCTGGGCACCGACCGGTACCCGCCGTTCAGCCTGGGCGAGGAACCGGACTACCCGGCCCGGCTGGACATCGCCTACCCGGAACGGCTCTCCCGCGGCCTGGTACTGGTCAAGTGGTGGCTCCTTGCCATCCCGCAGTACCTGGTCATCGGCTTCTTCCTCGGCGGCGCCCAGTTCGGATGGTGGTCCGGTGGGCTGATCGGCCTGCTGACGATCATCGCGGCCGTGATCCTGGCCTTCACCGAGAAGTATCCGAAGGACCTGTTCGACCTGATCATCGGCCTCAACAGGTGGGTCCTGCGCGTCACCGCCTATGCCACTCTGATGACGGACGCCTACCCGCCGTTCCGCCTGGACCAGGGCGGCTCCGAAACCGTTGCTCCCCAGCAGCGGCCGGGCCCCTGAGCGCCAACCCCTGCCATGGGCCTCGACGGCCGGTGCGGGAGGCCACCGGGCGGTGGCCTCCCGAGGATCACTTGGTGACGGAGTAGGAGTGCGCGCCGGTTCCGGCCAACCCCCCGCCATCGGCGATCAGGTACTCGTCGCGGATCGGACGGCCCGCGAACCAGGACTCCAGGATCTCGCGGGTGCCCGCCGCGTAGCGGGCCTGCGCGGACAACGACGAGCCCGAGATGTGCGGAGTCATGCCGTGGTGCGGCATGGTCCGCCAGGGGTGGTCGGCCGGGGCCGGCTGCGGGTACCAGACGTCGCCCGCGTAGCCCGCCAGTTGCCCACCGCGCAGCGCGCGGTCCACGGCGTCCCGGTCGACGATCTTCGCCCGGGCGGTGTTGACGAGGTAGGCGCCGCGCTTCATCCTCGCCAGGAGGACGTCGCCGAAGAGGCCTGCTGTCTCGGGGTGCAGAGGGGCGTTGACGGTGACGACGTCGCAGTGCGGGACCATCTCGGCGGCCGAGGGGTGGAAGGCCAGCCCCAGTTCGCGCTCGACCTCCTCCGGCAGCCGGTGCCGGTCGGTGTAGTGCAGCTTGACGTCGAAGGGGGCGAGACGGCGCAGGACCGCGAGGCCGATGCGCCCGGCGGCGACCGTTCCGACGTGCATGCCCTCCAGGTCGTACGAACGGGCCACGCAGTCGGCGATGTTCCAGCCGCCGTCGAGGACCACCTGGTGGGACGGCAGGTAGTTGCGGACCAGGGACAGCGTCATCATCACCACGTGCTCGGCGACACTGACGCTGTTGCAGTAGGTCACCTCGGCGACCGTGACCCCGTGAGCGATCGCGGCGTCGAGGTCGACATGGTCGGAGCCGATGCCCGCGGTGACGGCCAGCTTCAGGTTCTTCGCGGCGGCGATCCGCTCCGCGGTCAGGTACGCCGGCCAGAACGGCTGCGAGATCACCACCTCCGCGTCGGCCAGCTCCCGGTCGAAGACCGAGCCGTCGCCGTCCTTGTCGGAGGTGACGACGAGGGTGTGTCCAGCCTTCTCCAGGTAGGCGCGCAGGCCGAGTTCACCGGAGACGCTGCCGAGCAGATGACCGGGCGTGAAGTCGATCGCCTCGGGGGTGGGGGTGGTCTGGCCGCCGGGGTAGTGGTCGATGGCGGGGAGGTCGTCGCGGGCGTAAGTCGTCGGGTATCCGTCGGTGGGGTCGTCGTACAGGACGCAGAGCACCTTGGCCATGTCGCGGCTCCTCAACTGGCGTTGCGGGAAGGTGCCGTTCACGATCCTCGGGGCCGTTCGCACCGGTCAAAGCGAACTTCGCTATGCCCTCATAGCCGGCTCCTATGAGTCGCGCCCGCGCAGGAAGGCGCGCAGCAGTGTGTCGAGCGCGTCGCGGACACCGGCCTCGCGCGCCACGGTGACGAGGGCTCCGGCGAGGACCGACTCGGGTTCGCTGCGCGCGACCACGAGCCCGACACGGGGTCCGTGGGCCGGGCCGGTCAGGGGTACGACGCGCATGCCCTCCGGCACCCCGAACATGTGGAGCCACGCGTGCGAGATCACGCTGGACCAACGGCCGCCGGGGAGGTGGGCGTAGAGGCCTGCCACGCTGTCCGTCTCGATCGCCGGCGTGGCGGTGGCGCCGTCGGCGGCGAAGCACTCGTCGATGATCCGCCGGTTGCGCATCCGGGGCGAGAGAAGGCACAGGGGTAAGGTCGCCGCCTGTGCCCACCGGACCGTGTCCGAGGTGCCCAGTCGGCCGTCGGCCGGGGTGAGGAGCATGTACCGCTCCTCGTAGAGCGGGAAGCGGCGGACCTGGCGCAGGGTGTCGTCATCCAGGTAGGTCATCGCCGCGTCCAGTTCGAACTCCGCCAGACCGTGGGTGATCTCCACCGAGGACAGCGACTCCAGGCTCACACCTGCGCGCGGATGGCGCTCGCAGAACGGGGTGGTCAGCAGGGAGGCGACCGGCAGGGCAGTCGGAACCACACCCAGCCGCAGCGTGCCGGTCAGGCCGCCGCGCAGCGCCGACAACTCCTGTCGCAGCGCTTCCTGTTCGGCCAGGATCCGGTGCGCCCAGGCCAGGACCACCTCACCCTCGGGGGTCAGGCCCTCGTACTTCCGCCTCCCCCGCCGCACGATCGGCACGTCCAGATCGTGTTCCAGACGCCGTATCGCGGCGGACAGCGACGGCTGCGAGACATAGCAGGCCGCCGCGGCGCGGGCGAAGTGGCGCTCACGGGCGAGGGCGACGAGATACTCGAGCTGGCGCAGCAGCATGATCGTCCTCCACGGCGGGATTCCGCCTCCAGGGTTCGGGTGTGCCGACGTACAGCATTGGCCAAGGCCCGCGCCTGCCGCGGGTGAGTCCGGAAACCGTGCGCCGGTGGGCGGACGCGGGGCGGTTGCCGATGGGGCGGGACGGATCGGGGAACCGGTTGATCGACGGCGCCGGGCCGGCACCCTTCGTGGAGGAGCGGGCGCCGAGGAGGTGTCCGCCCTGCCGGCGGCCCTTTCTCCCGCCCGGCCCTCGCTCCCGCACCCGGTTCGGGCACGGTCGGCAGGTGCCGGATACGCTCCCCTGCATTCGAAACGAGAAGGGCATCCGTCTGTGGACCTGGGCATCGTCGGGCAGGCGATCGGGCTGTTCGCCGTCACCAACGTGGACGACATCCTGATCCTCTCCCTCTTCTTCGCGCAGGGGGCCGGGCATCCGGGTGCCGCCCGGCGGATCGTTCTCGGCCAGTACCTCGGCTTCGCCGCGATCCTCACCGTCGCGGTCGCCGCCGCGTTCGGCGCCGGCTTTCTGCCCGAGGCGGCGATCCCCTATCTCGGCCTGCTCCCTCTCGCGCTCGGTCTGAAGGCGGCGTGGCAGGCGTGGAAGCACCGCGAAGAGGCCGACGAGGAAGGGGAGGAGACGGGCGGGGACGGTCCCAGGGCGTCGGAGGTCGCCGCAGTCACCTTCGCCAACGGCGGTGACAACATCGGCGTCTACGTTCCCGTGTTCGCCACCACCGGCCTGGGCGGGACGAGCGTGTACGCCGCGGTCTTCCTGATCCTGGTGGCGGTGTGGTGTTTCGCCGGACGGTTCTTCGCCACCCGCCCTGTCGTCGCCCGGGCACTCAGCCGGTGGGGTCACATCCTGTTGCCGCTGGTCCTGATCGCCCTCGGCCTGCTCATCCTCGTCGAAGGCGGCGCTTTCGGCCTGTAGCGCGGGTGGCATGCGATGAGCCTGTGCACCCTCGGCTCGTCCGGGGTGCCGTCGAGCCGGGTCCTGATCGTGAAGGACATCGACGACGTCTGCCTGTACTTCGCCACGCCGTCCGACAGCCGCAAGGGCCTGGACATCGCCGCGAATCCGAACGTGGCGGCCCACTTCCACTGGCCGGCGGTCGGACCTCAGGTGCGGATCGTGGGTACGACGACGGGGCTGGAACGGGCCGCCTACGAAGCCGACTTCGCCGAACGCGGGCGGGGTTCCCGCCTCGCCGCCCATCTGCACCGGCCGGGCCCGCTCGCCGCGTTCACCACGCGAGCGGTATCGGCGCAGCCGGCTGTCCGGGCCGCTCTCCAGGTCATAGGCACACCGAGACCGACAAATGTTTGCTTGCGGGAACATCTGTCGATCTGGGCAAGCTCACCCTCAGCGCCGGCGAGACTGGCGCGTAGTCCTTCGAATTCGCCGGGCGGCAATAAGGTCGGCCGAATGGCCGAGTTACTGGCTGTCGGTGAACTGCGGGTCCTTCTCCTGACTGTAGATCTCCTCACCGGACGCGTTGTAGGCGTGGACATAGGGGCTCGGGCCCGCATAGTGCGATCCGGGGTTTTCGACGGAGAGAGCCGCCGCGTAGACGAACGCGCCGCCTGCCATGACCGCCGGGTACTGCTTCGGATTATCACCGTAACTGATGGCGATCTTGGCAATGTTGGATGTGTAGTGCCCGGCGCCCAACACGAGGTATTGCCCCTTGCCGTCGAACTCGAGAATGGAGTCGAAATACTCGATCGTATGACCCGTGCCCCACAGGCGATTGTTGATGAACGTGGGAGGGGAATCCTGACTGTTGCCCTTGTCGCCCTCTGACTCGCATTGCACGTACCGAGTCGCGGTCCAGCACCGTCTCCGATCGCCGACGCCAGGCATGCAGGAACACGGTCGACGTGAGGTCTTCGGCCTCGGCCCAGTCGGCCGTCCGCCGGAACAGATAGTTGTAGACGGCCTTCCCATGGCGGTCGAAGATCCGGCCGAACGCCTCCCGGTCGCCGTCGACGGCCCTCGCCCACAGCTCGCGGTCGGATATCCCTCCGACCGGTACGGCGGGACCAGCGTCGTTCAGTTCCATGCTCTCTACGTGTCCGGCAACCGGCCGAAGGTTCCCGCTGAACCAGCTCCGTTTTGACGGACTCGGATTCAACCGGCCAGAGCGACAGCGCCGGTTGGAGGCAGACGGCGCCGACCCTGCCGGCGGAGGAGTGGTCGCCCGATCCGGAAGAACAAGCACCGCACGGTGAAAGGCCAGTGGCGTTCACAGATCACCGACGCCCGACCGATCGAGGAGCTGCTCCGGCGGTATCCGCCCAAAGGAACAAACCTGTCGACGTTAGGCCAGGACGAGCTTGACGCCATCGCGGCGAAGCTCAACAACCGGCCGCGCGAGTGCCCGGGATTTCGCATGCCAGCCATGAGTGTCGCCTTGACCGGTCGAATCCACATCACCACCTGCCACCCACCCGGCAATGCTCTGGCGGAAGCCGTAACTCGTCTCTGTCACTCAACATCTCTCGTTACAACGCCACTTGCTCTCATGAAGACCGAGTCACTACAGTCGCCATCCGAACCTTTGCCCGGTCGTTCACTCGCTGGGGGTGACAGTGAAGGATCACCGCCCGTCGGCGTTTTCGGCAGGCGGCCGAAAGAAGAAGGAGTTCGCTTTCGTGACGTCGCACCGTCGACCCAAGCAGCCGAGCCGCACCCGTATGACCGTGCTCACGACAGCCGCCGCTGCTGCCGTTGCCCTCAGTGCCAATGCCGCCCATGCCGCGCCGTCCGAGAAGCCCGACAAGGACGAGGTCAAGACCAAGGTCGACAAGCTCTACGAAGAGGCCGAGCAGGCCACCGAGAAGCTCGACGGCGCCAAGGAGAAGCAGCAGAAGCTGCAGAAGCAGATCAACGCTCTCCAGGACAACGTCGCCCGCGGCCAGGAAGAGCTCAACGAGCTGCGTGACGGTCTCGGTTCGATGGCCAGTGCCCAGTACCGCACCGGCG